>NZ_LZHJ01000056.1:0-32990 GCF_001690815.1 Gilliamella sp. GillExp13
TGGCCGAATATCATGGATATCCATTAAAAATACGGGTCGATAATGGGCCAGAATTTACAGGAAAAACCTTTATAAACTGGGCTAAATCACATGATATAGCCATTGATTATATAAAGCCGGTAGCCCTTATCAAAATGGTTATATTGAACGATTTAATCGTACCTATCGTACTGAAGTACTTGATTTATATCTTTTTAACAACTTAGCACAAGCAAGGAGAATAACCGAAGAATGGCTAACGATTTATAACACCGAAAGACCGCATGAGGCATTAAATAACATGACACCGATTGAGTATAAAACACTAAAACAAGCAGCTTAATTTTCTACGTGAGTTGTGTACTAAGTTTGGGGCATTTACACAATTATCATTAGCTACAACATTTGTCACTGTCGCAGTGATTCCCCCCAAAGTAACGGGTTTCCATGTCAATTCATTTATATCTACTCCACTTATGAGTAAATCAAAATATAAATTATGCGCACCCGTGGTCGGAAAATTGAGGTTGTATGATTTAGGATTGGTTGATTGAACTAAAAAGCCCTTATCAGGATTCCATATGTCAGCTGGACCTGCGTATTTATCATTACCCAAAAATAGATTTGGCCTTACATAATTGATAACTGGCGACAGTATTATTATTGCATCACTACGATTACCTGCTCGAGCCTTTTTACCATTCGCCTGTACATTCCATGACAATGACAATAATAACAGTGCTGATACTAGCAAAGCTGTTTTAGGTGATTTGAGCGATAATTTCGATAATTCGTTGAGAAATAATTTGGAAGATATAAATAAGTTTCGTGTAAAAACTCGTCGAATAAGATTATTTGATAAACTTAAGACACAGGTTTGCCAGTGCTGGTGGCTAAAATGATAATGCATTACGGTTCACCTGTCAATTAATTATTTGTTTTATTTAAATTTTTATAATTATTTACTTATTTAATAAGCTTGTTTCCCTATAACGATGAAAGTATAACCATTTTAAAAATTGTTGGCTAGTTTTTTAGCGGATTTATTGTAAATAATTGTGCGTAGTGAGGTAACGGCGGATGTTGGTGCTGTGGGATGTTTTTTTGGAGTTCGGTTTTGGATGACTGTTTTAGGGGGCTGTTTTGGATGAAAATTAGATTAAAAAATAAATAAAATCAATATATTTATTGACCGATTTTTAAAATCAAGGAAAAACACTCTGCTTTATAAAACAGAGCGTTTGGAAGAAAAGAGGAAAAAGAAGATAAAAATTAGAATTCCATTAGTTCCTTTTCTTTATCGGCAAGCACTGTATCTAATTTTTTAATTGCGGCGTCTGTCGTTTTTTGGATTAAATCTTGTGCTTTACGTTCATCATCTTCAGATATTTCTTTATCTTTTAGTAATGCTTTTATTTGGTCGTTGGCATCACGGCGAATATTACGGATCGATACTCGGCCTTGTTCTGCTTCGTTACGAACAATTTTGGTTAAGTCTCGACGGCGTTCTTCGGTTAATGGTGGAAGTGGTACGCGAATAACAGTACCTGCTGATGCTGGGTTAAGTCCTAAATCTGATGTTAAGATTGCTTTTTCAATTAGTGGTGTAAGTGATTTGTCAAATACAGTAATCGCTAGCGTTCTTGCATCTTCAGCAACAATGTTAGCTAGTTGGCGTAATGGTGTTGGACTACCATAATATTCAACCATAATACCATCTAATAAGCTTGGTGATGCGCGACCCGTTCTTACTTTAGAAATATGATTTTGAAACGCATCAATACTTTTTTCCATGCGCGTTTGCGCTTCTTTTTGAATCTCGTTTAACATAATAAAAGCCTTATTTTAAATAAAGATGATTAACTGGTTACAGTTGCTTTGTTATTAATTAATGTTCCTTCTTGTTCGCCTAATATAACACGACGCAGCGCTCCAGGTTTATTCATATTAAAGACACAAATTGGTAGATTATGATCCCTTGCTAATGTGAATGCCGCTAAATCCATTACTTTAAGCTCATCTGTAAGCACTTTTTCATAGCTTAGTGTTTTATAAAGTGTTGCTGTTGGATCTTTAACAGGATCGGCAGAGTAAACACCATCTACTTTGGTCGCTTTTAAGACAACATCTGCACCAATTTCAATACCCCGTAAGCATGCTGCTGAATCGGTTGTGAAAAAAGGATTACCAGTTCCTGCAGAAAGGATAACGACTTTACCATGGCGAAGCAAGCTAATTGCTTCGGTCCAACGATAGTCATCGCATACACCATTTAATGGAATGGCTGACATTAAGCGAGCGTTTACTTCTATTCGGTGCAATGCATCGCGCATCGCAAGTCCATTCATGACGGTTGCAAGCATGCCCATGTGATCACCAACTACTCGGTTCATTCCCGCTTTAGCAAGTCCTGCACCACGAAATAGATTACCCCCTCCAATAACAACAGCAACTTCAACATTCATTTCAATAAGCTCTTTTATTTCTTGAGCCATACGATCAAGAACGGTTGCATCAATACCAAAACCTTCGTCACCTTGTAGTGCTTCACCACTGAGTTTAAGAAGAATACGTTTATAAAAAGGGGTTACCATATGATGTCTCACTGTTTCGTTATTTAATAAAATAAGGAGCTAGAGCTCCTATCTAGCAGTAATTTTAAAATACTTTGTAGATAAACAAAACCGCCTTAACGGCGGTTTTATAAAACAATTAAGATTGTTTTGATATTGCTGCAACTTCTGCAGCGAAGTCAACTTCGACTTTTTCAATACCTTCACCCACTTCAAAACGAATGAATGAAGCAACTGCTGCGCTCTTTTCTTTTAATAAGTCGCCAACAGTTTTTGAAGGTTCCATTACAAATGGTTGACCAGTTAGTGATACTTCACCAGTGAATTTACGCATACGGCCTTCAACCATTTTTTCAGCGATTTCACGTGGTTTACCTGATTGCATTGCGATATCAATTTGAATGTTACGTTCATGTTCAACCACGTCAGCAGGTACGTCACTTGGATCAACGTATTCTGGTTTGCTTGCAGCAATGTGCATTGCAATATGTTTAACTAATTCATCATCAGCACCGTTTGCAGCAACTAATACACCAATACGAGCACCGTGTTGGTAACTACCTACTACGTCACCAGCAATTTCAGCAACACGACGAATACCGATGTTTTCACCAATTTTAGCAACTAAAGCTGTGCGCTCTTCTTCAAATTTAGCTTGTAGTGTAGCAATATCGCTAATGCGTTCTGTTAATGCTGCCTCTGCAACTTTATCACTAAATGCTAAGAATCCTGCATCTTTGGCAACAAAGTCTGTTTCGCAGTTTACTTCTAAGATTACACCAAATTTTTTATCCGCAGAGATTTTAGAAATAATAACACCTTCAGCCGCAACACGACCTGCTTTTTTAGCTGCTTTTGCTTGACCTGATTTACGCATGTTGTCAATTGCAAGTTCGATATCACCGTTTGCATCAACTAATGCTTTTTTACATTCCATCATACCTGCGCCAGTTCTTTCGCGCAGTTCTTTTACCATAGAAGCGGTAACTTCAGCCATTTTTTAATCCTCTATTTAACCATTGTGATGATTTTCATTAGAATGGGTCGATATTATTATCGACCCTGAAAATATTTGAGTTTATTACTCTGCTGCTGGAGCTTCTTCTACGAAGCTTTCTTCAGATACTGGAGATTGGTTTTGTTCACGACCAGAACGTACTGCTTCAGCAACTGCATTTGCATATAATTGAATTGCACGAATCGCATCATCATTACCTGGAACAACGTAATCAATACCATCAGGATCTGAGTTAGTATCAACAATAGCAATGACTGGAATACCTAAGTTGTTAGCTTCTTTGATAGCGATATGTTCGTGGTCTGCACCAATAACAAAGATCACATCAGGTAAACCACCCATATTTTTAATTCCACCCAAGCTATTTTCTAATTTAGCCATTTCACGAGCACGCATTAGTGCTTCTTTTTTGGTTAATTTATCGAATGTACCATCACTAGCTTGTGTTTCTAAATCTTTTAGACGTTTGATTGATTGACGTACTGTTTTCCAGTTAGTCAACATACCACCTAACCAACGGTGATTAACGTAGTATTGTCCACAGCTTTCAGCCGCTTGTTTAATGGCTTCGCTAGCTGCACGTTTTGTACCAACAAATAAAATTTTACCTTTACGAGCGGCAATCTTGTTTAATTCAGCTAATGCTTCGTTGAACAGTGGTACTGTTTTTTCAAGATTGATAATATGAACTTTATTGCGTGCACCAAAAATAAATGGTTTCATTTTTGGGTTCCAATAACGAGTTTGGTGTCCAAAGTGTACACCCGCTTGTAACATATCGCGCATTGATACTGTAGTCATTATTTCCTCATTTTGACGTTGGGGTTATGCCTCCACATATCCGCTTTTACCGACCTATACATAAAGCAAAAGGCACCCCGGAAAAGTGTAATGATATGTGTGTGTTATAACGTTAATTAATCATTAAATTTAATGCTTTTATCCATCATTACTTTTGCAAAAAATAATGTGAAATGTAGCGTGCATTTTATACCATAAATAGTATAAGATTGCTAGCTTTATTTGCATTTATAAGTTGTTAGCGGTGTTAATTATTGTAACGATGTATAGGTTAGTTTTATTAAGTGTTTATTGTTTATTGTTTATTTAATTAGCAGCTATTTGTTAAATATAGTGTTTCAATAAAAATTGAATAAAATCAATATACTACCTGACAGTTTTTTATAGCAATTTTTTATATTAGAAGATTATTTATTTTTAATTGGTAAGGTTGTTCTGTAAGCTAATACTTACAGAACAATTGTAATTGAAACTAGCTGAATAACTTATGGCATTGTAGGCAGATCCAATCCCATATACCACCAAAAAATCCTGTTTTTTCGACGTTTTGTAAAGCAACCAGAGGTTGTTCGCTAATCACTTTGCCATCTAATAGAAACTGCATTTTACCCACTGTAGTGCCTTTAGTGATCGGGGCATAAATATAATCATCAATTTTATATTTAACTTGCACATCTGCAGAGCGGCCTTTTGGTACAGTGATATAAGATCCATTAATCGCACCTAATTGAACTTTATTTTCATCACCATACCAAATCGTTTCGGTCGCTAATGGCGTACCTGCTTTTATAGGGTTTGCGGTTTCAAAAAAGCGGAATCCCCATACTAGTAGTTTTTTACTTTCTTCTTCACGCCCTTTAAAGGTTCGTCCACCTAGTACCGCTGAAATTAAACGGGTATTGCCATCAACCGCTGAAGCAACTAAGTTATAGCCAGCAGCATTGGTATGTCCTGTTTTAATTCCATCAACGTTTAATGTGGTATCCCAAAGTAGTCCATTTCGATTAAGTTGTGGTTTTGATAGGGTATAGGTAAATTCTTTTTGTTTATAAATTGAATATTCTTCTGGTAAATCACGAATCAATGCTTGCCCTAAAAAAGCCATGTCTTTAGCTGTTGTGTATTGCCCTGGCGCATCAAGCCCATGAACAGTTTCAAAATGGGTATGGTTTAGTCCAATTTTTTTTGCATAATCATTCATTAGGTTAACAAATGCACCTTGGCTTCCTGCAACATGTTCTGCCATTGCAATACAAGCATCGTTACCAGATTGGATGATAATACCTTTATTAAGATCAGATACTGATACTGTTTTACCCACTTCTAAAAACATCAATGATGACCCTTTTAAAATAGGGTTGCCCGTTGCCCATGCATCTTTACTTACTACAACCATATCATCATTTTTTATGCGTCCTGAGCGTAGTGCTTGACCAACCACATAACTGGTCATCATTTTGGTTAGGCTAGCTGGGTCACGCTGTTGTTCTGCATTATATTGTGCCAAAATTTCGCCTGATTTTGCATCGATTAAAATATAAGATTCAGCATCTAATTGTGGAATAGCTGGGATAGGAAAAGCCATTTCAGCCGATGCTGATGAACAAATTGCAAGCGCAAACAAAGCAAAAGATAATTTAAATTTCTTTTTCATTTATTTCAATTCCGTTAAATATTTTTAGACAACATATATCGATGTGTGTGAATAGACATCATAATGCCAAAACTTGCCATTAATACGACTAAAGATGAGCCACCATAACTTATTAGAGGTAATGGTACACCAACTACTGGTAAGATTCCACTGACCATACCAATATTAATAAATGCATAAATAAAAAATACTAAAATTAGTCCACCCGATAAAATTCGTCCAAATGTTGTTTGTGCTTGAGCTGCAATAATAAGTCCACGCACAATTAAGCATAAAAATAGAATTAACAAAATAATCGAACCAATAAAACCAAACTCTTCAGCTATAACTGAAAAGATAAAATCGGTGTGTCGCTCTGGTAAAAATTCAAGTTGCGATTGCGTACCTTCAAGCCAGCCTTTGCCCCATATACCACCTGATCCAATTGCTGTTTTAGATTGAATAATATGATAACCAGCTCCATTTGGATCAAGCTCAGGATTTATTAGCATCAATACGCGTTTTTGTTGATAATCATGCATTAAAAAGAACCACATAATTGGTAAAAATATAGCAATTAAAATTAATGCAATAAGAATATAGCGCCAATTAATGCCTGCTAAAAAAATAATAAAAATTCCTGACATAATAATCAATATTGCTGTGCCCAGATCTGGTTGCATAGCAACAAGTAATGTAGGCACTCCAATTATACCAAGTGTTTGTAATGTGGTTTTTAATGGCGGTGGGCATCCATCACGATGAATGAACTTTGCAACCATTAATGGTACGGCTATTTTGGCTATTTCAGAAGGTTGAAATCGCAAAATACCTAAATCTAACCAGCGTTGTGCGCCTTTACTGGTATATCCAAAAATATCTACTAATAATAGGATGATAATGCAAACAACATACAGATATGGTGACCATTTTTCATAGGTTCTGGGCGAAAATTGTGCCAGCGTAATCATTACAGTATAGCCAAGTAATATTTGTATTACTCGCTTTTGCATCATATCAATATTTTGCCCACTAGCACTCCAAAGTATATAAAGACTATAACCTAGCAATAAAGTAATAAATAAAAAAAATAAGGGATCAATATGTATTTTTTGCCAAAAAGATTTTTTACTATTATTCATTATTAATCTTCAGCTCCTGTATTTGGTGATGGATCATCTAGCTCTGTTGAGTTATTTCCAAGAAGATAAAAATCTAATATTTTACGAGCTACTGCACCGCCGTTTGAGCTTCCGCCACCGCCATTTTCTAAAACAATGGCCAAGGCAATTTTTGGATTATCGTAAGGAGCATAAGCAATAAATAACGCATGATCGCGTAAATGTTCAGGGATCTTATGAGCGTTATAAACTTCATCTTGTTTTAAGCCATAAACTTGTGCGGTACCTGATTTGCCAGCCGCTTGATATTTTGCATCTGCATAAATTTTACGTGCCGTTCCTCGTGATCCAAACATGACACGATGCATACCTTCTTTAGCTAAATCCCAATAAATTGATTTAACATTAACTAAACTATTATCTTCTATGTATTTTTCAGGATTAATTGTTGGTTGATGTTCATCTGAATTTAAAATATCGCTCTTTTTATATAATAAAAAATGCGGAGTATAAGTTTTACCATTATTAATTAACGTAGTTAATGCTTTTGCCATTTGGATAGGTGTTGCTGTCCAATAACCTTGACCGATACCAACTGGTATAGTATCGCCTTGCAACCAAGATTTTTTATGGCGTTTGATTTTCCATTCACGACTAGGCATAACTGCTCGTGTTTCTTCGTTTGGTGAAATATCTATACCTGTTCGTTCACCATAACCAAATTTAGTCATCCACAAATTTAGGCGGTCAATGCCCATATCATAAGCAACTTGATAAAAGTAGGTATCAACTGATTCTTCAATCGCCCTTAATACATCAACTCGACCGTGTCCCCATTTTAACCAATCACGATAACGCCGTTCAGTACCAGGTAATTGCCACCAACCAGGATCATTAACCACGCTTTTTGGTGTGATCACTCCTTCACTTAAGGCCGCTATGGAAATAAAAGGCTTAACTGTTGAAGCTGGTGGATAAGCGCCTAATAAAGCTCGATTAAAAAGTGGCTTACTAGGATCTTTGAGTAATTCGCTATATTTAGTGCTTGATATACCACCAACAAAAGAGTTGGAATCATAACTTGGGCTAGAAACCAAGGATAAAATTTCACCATTATTAGGGTCAATAGCTACCACTGCAGCTTTACGTCCAGCCAGTAATTGCTCTATATAAAGCTGTAATTTTAGGTTAATAGATAAATAGATATCTTCGCCTGCTTGTGGTGGATGTTGATTTAGCTGGCGTACAATTCTACCTCGGCTGTTAACTTCAACCTTTTCATAGCCAGGGGTTCCGTGTAATACGTCTTCGTAGTACTTTTCTATCCCCATTTTACCAATATTAAAAGTTGCCACATAATCACTCGCTTTATTTTCATCTTCTAATCGCTGTTTATCTTGGCTATTAATTTTAGAGATATAGCCAAGAATATGGGTCAGTGATGATCCATAAGGGTAATAACGATGCTGTATACCTACAATAGAAACAAACGGAAAACGATGTTGATCTACAACAAAACGAGCTATTTGTTTTTCGGTTAAATTTTCTTTTAGCGGTACTGGACGATGAGCTCTATAATTGCGTCGTTCTTTTTGAAATGTTTCAATATCTTCATCTGTCAAATCAACAATTTTTTTTAATTGCTCAAATTGTTCATTGAGGTTTTTAGTTTTATCGGGAATGATATTTAATTGATATGTAATATTATTAATCGCTAATGGCGTACCATTACGATCATAAATCATGCCACGATTAGGTGGAATAGGAATAATTTCAATACGATTATCATTAGATTTAGTAGTGTAATAGCTATAATTCAAAATCTGTAAACCAGCTAAGTTTGCAATCAATATGATAATTAAAATAATAATGACAATAAAAGAAAACAGTGCTCGGCGTAAAAACAAATTTGCTTCCGCGGAATGATCTCGAATCTTAGTTTTCTTTTTTTTACTTGAGATAGAGATAATAGTACTCCTCTAAATACTTCTTTCTGTATGCTGCAACTTATGTTGCATATGTTGCTGTTCTTCCCATTTTTCGTAAGCATTAACAATTCTAGCAACTACTGGGTGGCGCACGACATCTTCACTATTAAAAAAATTAAAACTAATTTCATCAACTTGGCTTAATACTTCTATTGCATGACGTAACCCAGATTTTTGATTACGCGGTAAATCGATTTGAGTAATATCACCTGTTATTACCGCTTTCGAATTAAAGCCAATTCGAGTTAAAAACATTTTCATTTGTTCAATCGTTGTATTTTGGCTTTCATCAAGAATAATAAATGCATCATTTAATGTTCGTCCACGCATATAAGCGAGTGGCGCCACTTCAATCACACTTTTTTCAATTAATTTTTCGACTTTTTCAAAACCTAACATTTCAAATAAAGCATCATAAAGTGGACGTAAGTAAGGATCCACTTTTTGGCTTAAATCGCCTGGTAAAAAGCCAAGTTTTTCACCAGCTTCGACTGCTGGTCGAGTTAGTACAATACGACGAATCTGTTGTTTTTCGAGCGCATCAACTGCAGCGGCTACCGCTAAATAAGTTTTACCTGTTCCAGCAGGCCCTATACCAAAAGAAATGTCGTAATCCAAAACATGAGCTATGTATTGTGCTTGGTTCGCTGTTCGGGGTTTGATTATACCTCGCTTAGTTTTTATCATCACTAGCTTTCCGGCTTGATGATCAACATAACTAGGTAAGTGTTCACTCACTTTTTCAAGCGCACCTGTCTCTTTGATAGCTAAATGAATTTGTTCTGGTTCAATATCAATTATTTTGTCTTTGATTTTGGTTTGTTTATAAAGAGATTGCAAAATATCAATAGTCGCTCGAACACAAATATCATCACCAGTTATTGAAAATAAATTACCTCGATGATTAATTTCAATACCAAGCCGACGTTCTAACTGTTTTATATTGTCATTATAAGGACCACAAAGACTATTAAGCCGCTGATTATCAGCGGGCTCAAGTATGGTTTCTTGTGTTGTAATATTCAAAAATAAAACCTCTATTCAATTAATTTTAATTGCTCAGACGCTGTTCACATAAAGAACATTTTTCAACGCCTTTTATAAAATCCATTTTACATTGATGACAAGAAACTATATTTCCGTTAACAACATTATTTACTGCACTTGTTGATTGATTTTCATCAAATCCTTGTGATTTCAATTTATTAACCAACATTGAAATAGGTGTTCCACTTTTTAACTCTTGTTCAACATATGAAGCTATTTGTTCTTCAAATGTTGGCGGTACATAGTCGAGCACATTTTCGTTATAATCGTTATTGCATTGATTACATTTTATATAACGACCTAAGGTAGAGTAACTAAAAATAGGAATAAAAAATAATGTAAAATATTTTGCTACTTTTATTTGTGTGTATTTCTGTTGTTTTTCGTCAGTAGTAATATTTTGTTGTGAGCAACAATTAGGACAATTAAATTGTCCACCACGTTCGTTGACTTCTCTTCCACGAGTACCAAAAATAATAAACATTTTTTCTTTCCTATTTTCTTATTTAATAACTTTTTAATTTCTATTTAAAATAAATAACTTAATATTTTACGTTTTGTTTTTATGGTTGATAAATACCAACACCTAAATCATTTTCCTTTCGGGTTCGAGATATAACTGACATTGGTGATTCGCTTACGCGTAGATCCATTTCATCTTCAGTTCTAACTACTTTGCCACGCAATGAATTTGGATAAACATCGGTAATTTCAACATCAACAAATTTACCAATCATTTCAGGGCGACCTTCAAAGTTAACAATTCTATTATTTTCAGTTCGGCCTGTTAATTCCATAAGATCTTTTTTGGATGGACCTTCAACCAAAATGCGTTGCACGGTATTTAACATACGACGGCTAAATTGCATAGCTTGTTGGTTAATTCGCTCTTGAAGAATGTATAGTCTTTGTTTTTTTTCTTCTTCCGAAACATTATCTTCCATTTCAGCAGCTGGCGTACCTGGACGTGCTGAATAGACAAAACTGTAACTTAAATCAAAATTAACATCAGCAATTAACTTCATGGTTTGTTCAAAGTCTTCTTGTGTTTCACCTGGAAAACCAACAATAAAATCGGAGCTAATTTGAATATCTGGTCGTACTTTGCGTAGTTTTCGAATAATTGATTTATATTCAAGTGCAGTATGCGTACGTTTCATTAAGTTTAATACACGATCTGATCCACTTTGTACTGGTAAATGTAAAAAATTTACTAGTTCTGGTGTGTCACGATAAACATCAATAATATCATCTGTAAATTCGATTGGATGGCTAGTTGTAAAACGAATACGATCTATACCATCAATGGCTGCAACTAAGTGTAGTAATTCAGCAAAGGAACAGATATCACCATCGAATGTCGGTCCACGATATGCATTTACATTTTGACCTAATAGATTGACTTCACGTACACCTTGCTCAGCAAGCTGAGCTATTTCATAAATAACATCATCACAAGGTCGACTAACTTCTTCACCTCGAGTGTAAGGAACTACGCAATAAGTACAATATTTATTACATCCTTCCATAATTGAAACAAATGCAGTTGGGCCTTCACTACGAGGTTCTGGTAGGCGATCAAATTTTTCTATTTCAGGAAAGCTTACATCAACCACATTATTACCTTTACCACTTCTAACTTGCTCAATCATTTCTGGTAATCGGTGAAAGGTCTGAGGTCCAAAAATAATATCCACAAATGGTGCTCGTTTGCGAATGTGGGCGCCTTCTTGTGAAGCAACACATCCCCCTACACCAATAATGATATTTGGGTTATTTTTTTTAAGATTCTTCCAACGTCCTAATTGATGAAAGACTTTTTCTTGGGCCTTTTCTCGAATAGAGCAAGTATTAAGTAATAAAATATCTGCTTCTTCGGCATTTTCAGTTAAAGTTAAACCGTGGGTAGATTCAAGGAGATCTGCCATTTTTGTTGAGTCATACTCATTCATTTGACAGCCCCAAGTTTTGATATGTAGTTTTTTGCTCATCAATAACTCAGCTATAATTTAATTGTTAAAATGAAAACGGGTTTAAATCCGCGATTTTAGCGTGCTATATTGTAATCTTTTGTTATTATAGGGTCTATAACAAAATAAAAATGACAACTCAAAACAAGGTTGTTTTTATTATTTAATTTTATAATCTTTTTTATTATAAAAATTGATTGATAATTTAGAACAGACTATTTACAAAAATAACTGTCGATTATGATAATCATTCTTTTTAATATCCCTTTAGTTTATGCTATTATCAGCAACTAATTTTGATAATAAATAAAGTTTTTAAGGTATGAAAAAAACATTTAGCCCAACAAAGCGCCTATTAATAAAAGGTATTATTGCTACATGTTTGTTATCCGTCACTCGTGTAGGCTTTGCCGCAGCAATGGCGCAAGTTATTGCTGTGCGTGTTTGGCCTTCATCAACTTATACAAGAATTACTTTAGAATCAAATATTAGATTAAAATATAAGCACTTTTTATTAAGTAATCCTAATAGGATCGCTATTGATATTAACAATGTTAATCTAAATCCAATTTTAAAAAATATCTCATCGAAAGTATTAAAACACGACCCTTATATTAAATCTATACGCGTTGTTCAACGAGATCCAAAGACAGTTAGAATTTTGGTCGAATTAAAACAAGGTGTTCAACCGAATACTTTTACCTTATCGCCGATAGCAAAATTCAAACATCGTTTAGTTATGGATCTTTATCCATCTAAACCAGCTTCAAGCACAGATGATGACCCTTTACTTGCGCTTTTAGAAGAATATAAAAAAGGTGATCTCAATAAAAAGCAATCTGGTATAAAAACACCAACCAATAAGAGTAAAAATGCTCCCGTTATTGTCGTGCTTGATCCTGGACACGGTGGAGAAGATCCTGGCGCTATTGGCTACAATAAAACACGTGAAAAAGATATTGTTTTGCAAATTGCACGTCGTACTTATAATTTACTTAAGAAAGAACCGAATATAAAAGTCTACATGACCCGTAATGAAGATGTTTTTATCCCATTAAAAGTACGAGTTGCTAAAGCTCGTTCACTCCATGCAGATCTATTTATTTCTATTCATGCAGATGCTTTTGCTAATCGTTCTGTCGGTGGTTCATCTGTGTTTGCATTATCAACAGGTGGAGCAAGTAGTTCTGCAGCCAGTTATTTGGCCCAAACTCAAAATGAAGCAGATCAAATAGGCGGTGTTAGCCGTAGTGGCGATAAATATTTAGATAATACCATTTTAGATTTAGTTCAAAAAACAACATTAAATAATGGTGTATTACTTGGTAATGCTATTTTAAATCGAATGAAAAGAGTCAATAAGTTACATAAACCATCACTTGAAAAAGCAGGTTTTGCGGTGTTAAAAGCACCCGATATTCCATCTGTTTTAGTCGAAACAGCCTTTATTAGTAATATTACTGAAGAAAAAAAATTAAAGACTGTTTCATTCCAAAATCAAGTATCTAAATCAATTGTTGATGGTATTAAAGATTATCTGAAAAAACGCAAGAATTAAATTTATAAAAAGTTTCAGAACAGCTTGTATTTAATTACAAAAACTATTGTATAATAATTAAACACCTTTCAGCATCTAATTCTGGTATAGTCAATTTTATATTTTGTTTAAGTGTAAAACCATCAGCAATAGGATCTATATCGCTTCCTTTTAAAGCATAAAAAAATCCTTGTTCATTAGGAAGATGTTTACACCAATTAAGCATGTCTTGCAATGAAGCAAATGCTCGGCTAATAACTCCATCAAACTTTTTACCATTATACTCTTCTATTCGGCTTTGTATTGGGTTTATATTAGTTAGCTTTAATTCAAACTGAACTTGTTTTAAAAATCGAATACGCTTACCTAAACTATCCACTAAATCAAATTGTTTATCTGGGTTAATAATTGCTAGTGGAACACCTGGTAAACCAGGACCAGTTCCAACATCAATAAAAGTTTTGCCAGTTAAATAGGGCGATACAACTAAACTATCCATGATATGTTTGATTAACATTTCATTAGGATCTCGTACAGCTGTTAAGTTGTAAGTCTTATTCCATTTGTTAAGCATTTCAACATAATGGATCAATTGATCTATTTGTGATTCTGAGATCAAAAGATCCGTTTGATCTATTAGATTAATGAGTTTCTTTTTTAACATAATTTTTTTTTTTTAAATAAACTAGTAACATTGAAATCGCAGCAGGAGTAATTCCTGATATACGCGAAGCTTGTCCTATTGAAATAGGTTTATGTTGTTTTAATTTAGCCACAACTTCGTTCGATAAACCCGATATTTCAGCATAATCAATATGCTCAGGAATAAGCGTTTCTTCATTGCGTTTTTGACGTTCAATTTCTTCTATTTGCAGTTTTATATATCCATCATATTTAACTTGAATTTCAACCTGTTCCGCAGCCTGTGCGTCGGACAATCCAGGAGCAAATAATGAAAGCGATTTCAATGTGTTATAACTCATTTCAGGTCGCTTAAGTAACTCTTCTCCATTGGCTTCTTTAGTCAAATTAGCTCTTAACACGGCATTTACTTCGTCAATGCTTTCAATATGAGGATGTACCCATATATCACGTAATCTTGCTCTTTCTTGTTCAATAGCTTCAAATTTTTCGTTAAAACGTTGCCAGCGATAATTATCAACCATACCTAGCTTGCGGCCAATCTCAGTTAAGCGAATATCAGCATTGTCTTCACGTAACATTAAACGATATTCAGCACGCGAGGTAAACATGCGATAAGGTTCGTTAGTACCAAGAGTACAAAGATCATCAACTAATACCCCTAAATAGGCTTGATCACGGCTTGGATACCATTGATCTTGATCATATGCAAAACGTGCTGCATTTAAACCAGCAAGCATTCCTTGAGCTGCGGCTTCTTCATAGCCAGTTGTTCCGTTGATCTGTCCTGCTAAAAAGAGACCTTTAATAACTTTACTTTCAAGTGTTGGTTTAAGATCCCTTGGATCAAAATAATCATATTCGATCGCATAACCAGGTCTGACAATATTAGCATTTTCTAATCCTTTCATACTGCGTACAAATGCTAATTGTGTATCAAATGGTAAACTTGTTGAGATCCCATTTGGATATATTTCGTTGCTATCTAATCCTTCAGGTTCTAAATAGATCTGATGAGAATTACGATCCGCAAAACGCATAATTTTGTCTTCAATAGATGGGCAGTATCTTGGACCAACTCCTTCTATAACACCTGCATACATGGGACTACGATCTAAACTATTTCGGATGATCTCGTGCGTTGTTTCGTTAGTGCTTGTTATATAGCAAGGAATTTGTTTAGGATGTTCGTTTGCATTACCTAAAAATGAGAATACAGGAACAGGATCATCACCATATTGTGTGTCTAATTTTGAAAAATCAATTGTTCTCGCATCAATTCGTGGTGGGGTACCAGTTTTTAATCGTCCCATTCTAAATGGATATTGATGAAGTGATTTTGATAAACCGATCGAGGCTGGATCTCCTGTTCGTCCACCACTATAATTATTAAGTCCTATATGGATTTTCCCATCTAAAAAGGTACCTGTTGTTAACACAACAGCTTTAGCTTTAAAGGATACTCCCATTTGGGTTTTTACACCTATGATCTGATCGTTTTCTATGATCACATCTTCAACAGATTGTTGAAATAGCATTAAGTTTTCTTGGTTTTCAAGTGTTTTTCGTATCACTTTGCAATATAGCGATCTATCTGCTTGTGCTCTTGTAGCCCTTACTGCTGGTCCTTTACTACTATTTAAGATCCTAAATTGGATCCCTGCATGATCAATAGCCCTTGCCATTAAACCACCCATTGCATCAATTTCTTTTACCAAGTGGCCTTTACCTATACCACCAATAGCAGGATTACAAGACATTTGTCCTAATGTATTGATATTATGGGTTAAAAGTAGTGTTTTTCGCCCCATTCTTGCTGATGCCATTGCTGCTTCTATTCCTGCATGACCGCCACCAACGATGATGACATCAAAAAGATCTGGATAAAACATAAAAATCCTCGTATTTATTTTGTGTACAGATGATCGCTAATTTAGATTTGGAGATTTGGTTTATTTAGGGTAGGAGATTTTACTCATCTTTTCGGTTACGTCAAATGATCTATTTTGATCGCGATTTAAATAAAATAAGATCTTTTAGATGATCTTTTTATTTTTATTATTATTAGATCGGATCCTTTTTGTTGATAACTCTTTTTTGTGATTATTTTATAGGATCTTATCGATCTATTCATTCTGTTAATTGATCGGATCTTTTTTTGTTTAAACTTGTTTATAACTTTTATTTTTATCCACAACTGTTTTCTATTTTTAAGTTGTTAGTGCGATCATAACAGCTTGTTATCCTAATTTTTAACAGAGTTATCCACAAAAATTAAGTTTGTTCGCTTAATTTTTAACTTTTGTTGTTTTTATTTTAAACAACACTTTTTGATCGTTTTATTGTTTTTTGTTTTATTTTTTTATTAACTGTTATCTGTTTGTCTTTTTGTATAAAAGTGATTGATTTTTATAAAAGCAAATTTATACTTAATATGATTTTATTTGTATTGTGAGGTTACTTTATTACTCTTTCACAGTTACCTTTGCCTTTTCCATTATCTAATAATGAAACTTTTGATAGTTTTTATGTAGGTAATAATCGGTTATTGTTTGATTCATTGCAAACCTTGTTAGGTAAAGAGGGATTTAATGTCTTTTATATATGGGCGGCTAGCGTTGCAGGCCGAACTCACCTTTTACATGCGTCAAGCCAAAATAAGTTAGCTAGTTATATTCCATTAAAACAGCATTACCATTTGGTACCTGAAATTTTACAGGGATTAGAAAATTATGATTTAGTCTGTCTAGATGATATTGATGCAATAGCAGGTCATAGAGATTGGGAAGAGGCTATTTTCGATTTATTTAATCGTTTGACAGAAAAAAATGTGAGTAAATTATTGATAACCGCAAATGCACCACCTAAACAAATTTCTTTTATATTGCCTGATCTAGTTTCTAGATTATCTTGGGGGCAGGTTTATCAATTAAAAGAACTTAGCGATGATGACAAGCTTAAAGCTTTGCAATTGAGAGCGCAATTAAGTGGATTTGAACTATCAACAGATGTAGGGTTATTTTTATTAAAACGTGTTAATCGCGATATGCGTACATTATTTTCTTTATTAGAAAAGTTTGAAGTAGCAACGTTAGCACAACAACGAAAGCTAACTATTCCTTTTATTAAAAATATTTTGGATTTGTAATATGAGTCATAAACCTGAAGCTATTGTTTTTTTTGATTTAGATGGAACATTGTTTAATAGTCAAATTGATGTTTTGTCCAGTTCCCTTGATGCTATAAAAAAATTAAAACATAATAATGTTATTCCAGTGATAGCAACTGGTCGAACACCTTGTGAAGTTGCTGATTTAATGCAAAAGACTCAAATTGATTCAATTATCGGTATGAATGGGCAAGTTGTTTTATACAAAGGCGAAAAGGTTTTTACTAATAATATTGATAAAGATGTAATAATAAAAATACATCGGTATTCTAAGCAAGAAACGAATATTCCTTTATCTTTTTATAATGATGAAATGATGTGTATATCTGAGTATAGTCAACCAGCCGAGAAGTTTTATCATTATCTTAAGCAACCAGTTCCTCCTGTTGATGATCAGGTTTATTTAAAATCACCTATCCAGATGCTTTTATTACTTTGTGAATATGGAGAAGAGCTTTATCGAGATGTTTTCCCTGAACTAACCTTTATTCGTAATACCCCTTACTGTGTTGATGTTTTTAATCATGGTGGCTCTAAAGGTTATGGTATTACTCAGTTATTAAAAAATAAAGGGTTTACCGATGTGCCAACTTATGCATTTGGTGATGGTATGAATGATTTTGAAATGTTCCTAACCGTTGATCATCCTATTGCTATGGGTAATGCAGTTGATGAATTAAAAGCAAAAGCCGAGTTTGTTACAGATACTAATAATAATGATGGTATTGCTAAAGCGTTACAAAAATTTGGGTTGATTTGATCGATATTTATATATTTTTTAGTTTATTTATAAATAACCCCCAAACACACAGCTTGGCTTGCGCCAGTTACCTCTGGAATATTTGATGGAATATTGTTGATTCGGCAATAAGCAAGCCAAGCAAAGGCTATTGCCTCCATATCGTCTCCATTTATACCTTTTGTATCGGTTGTTAATACTGACCATGATGGTAATAATGCTGATAATCTTTGCATAATAAGTGGATTTTTAGCACCTCCGCCACAGACTAAAAGCTCGCAAGGTAATTTTTTTAATATGGATAATTTGTTGATCTCATTTGCAATTGATAAAGAGGTTAATTCAACGAGCGTTGCTTGAATATCTTCTGCTTTAAAATCCGTCCCTATTAATTTTTTATGTAACCATGGTAAATTAAATAACTCTCTCCCTGTACTTTTAGGTGCTGGTATTTTGAAATAATCTTCATCAAATAATTTATTCAATAAGTCTTGATTAACTTTTCCTGTTTTTGCCCACAGTCCATTTTTATCATAGCTTTTACCTAGGTTTTGATTTATCCAGCAATCAAGCAGTACGTTTCCTGGACCTGTATCGTAACCAATAACAGTATGGTTAGGAATTAATACTGAAATGTTACTAATTCCTCCTATATTCAATACTACACGATTAATTTGTGGATCTTGTAGCACCGCTTTATGAAGAACGGGTACCAGTGGTGCTCCTTGCCCGCCATAAGCCATATCTTTTCGACGAAAATCAGCTATGGTGGTTATGCTTGTTTTTGCTGCGATAATATTGGCATCGGCAATTTGTAAGGTGAATGGATTTTTACCGTTTGGTGCATGGTAAATAGTTTGTCCGTGGCAACCAATTGCTTTTATTTGTTGTTTATCAATTTTATTGTCTTTTAAAAATTGATTGATACTATCGGCAAATAATTCACCAAGTTGATGGTCTAATTCACCCAAATTTTGTAATGTGGTTTGCTTTGTTTCACATAATGTTAATAGTTGCTGTTTTAAGTTGGTGGGCATTGGGTAGCAACTACTAGCTATTGATGTGACATTTTTTTCGGTAATATTAACCATAGCAATATCTATTCCATCCATGCTGGTTCCCGACATTACACCAATATATAAATTTTGCATATATCTATCCTTGTCGAATAATGTTACCTGTTTGAATATCTCTGATTTGAGATGGCTGCAATCTATTACCTGCTTTGCCTGCTAAAATTGGAAAATTTTGGCCAAATTGTTTGGCTACTTCGATGGCTGTTTTACAAGGAGGATAACTCGATAAATTAGCACTGGTTGAAACTATTGGTTTGCCATAAAGATCGCATAGTTTACAAACTAAAGGGTGATTGGTGACTCGTACTGCTATGGTGTCGAATTTACCAGTCAAAAAATAAGGTGTTTTTTTATTTTTAGGAAAAACCCAAGTAATAGGACCTGGCCAACTAGTAAGTGCTAACTGTTTTTGTTCATTGGTAATAGCTAATTCATCTACATAAGGAGTCAATTGTTGGTAATGGCTAGCAATTAAAATTAAGCCTTTATCTACTGAACGCTGTTTTAGTTGTAACAGTTTTAATACGGCTAATTCACAATCAGGATCACACCCTAGACCGAAAACGGCCTCGGTAGGGTAAGCAATCACTTCACCATTTTTTAAATAATTATTGATTTCCGATAGCGTTAATAAATTAGCCATAAATTTGAATACAAGCTGAGTTCAATTGAGATTTATATTAAACTTAGGTTTTAGGTTTTGCAAATTTGCATGATTCGTGCTTTTTAAAACTGGGTAGCATTATGCCCTATGGTTATTCCCAGTTCATTTGTGGAAAATGGTTAGTTGTAAGTTCAACAACTTGTTGCATATTGATAATTTTAAGCCTTGAATCAATAATTTTGCTTATTCCTCGAGCCTCTATATCGCTGTTGATGACGTAACAGTGTTTAGTTTTTTTTATAATATCATTTAATAATGGATTATTTTGTATAGCCAGAATAACGCCATTTTGCCAGAACAATACAACATCTTGAGCTGATATTAATTGTGGATTTATGGCTGATTGGTTTGCTGTTGATATAGTATGTAGCATTATTTTCACTTTTTATACTGAAACGTATAGTTACCTGAAACTTTTTTACAAAATCAAGCTCATTTTGGTTAGTACATCTTTGATGTTATTAGTATATAATAAGAACCATTTATTGAGCAAAGAATTCATCATGAAATCAGTTATTTTAAGCAATGAGCAACAAACGATTTTGTTTGGCAGTAAACTTGCCAAATTGTGTTTAAACTATTTGTCTAAACATGATGATACAATTATTATCTATTTAATTGGCGATCTTGGTGCAGGTAAAACAACTTTTAGTCGCGGTTTTTTGCAACAATTAGGTCATGTAGGTAACGTAAAAAGTCCAACTTATACATTAGTTGAGCCCTACCAATTTGATGATTTTTCAGTTTACCATTTTGATTTATATCGGCTTTGCGATCCAGAAGAGTTAGAGTTTATGGGGATTCGTGAATATTTTTCTTCGCGATCAATTTGTTTGATTGAGTGGCCACAGCAAGCAAATGGGATCTTGCCAAGCGCTGATCTTGAAATTCATTTGACTTATTTGGCGCTTGAACGTACTGCTTGCGTTCAGGCAATAAGCGAAAAAGGCAGTGAGATTATTAATCTATCATAATTGAAATAAACAATATAAAGACAATGAAAAAACTATTCACTTTTTTTATCTTATTACTGCTTTGTAGTTCTGCCTATGCAGCTAAAGTTGTGATTGCCGTTGATGCAGGGCATGGTGGTAAAGATTCCGGCGCAATAGGGAAAAATAAATTATATGAAAAAACAGTTACGCTTTCTATTGCTAAAAAACTTACCAATTTACTAAATAAAGATCCTAATTTTAAAGGGGTATTAACCCGTAGTAGTGATAATTTTATTTCTGTTTCACAACGCTCTGAAATCGCTAGAAAAAATAAAGCTAATTTGTTAGTTTCAGTTCACGCCGATGCTGCACCAAATCGGAATGCAACTGGTGCTTCGATCTGGGTATTGTCAACTAAGCGAGCTGACACAGAACTTGGCCGTTGGCTTGAACAAGATGAAAAACAGTCACAATTACTTGGTGGGGCAGGTGATGCGCTTAGCGATGATCATGATCCTCATTTAAGTCAAGCTGTATTAGATCTCCAATTTTCTTATTCTCAACGAGTGGGGTATGAGTTAGCAAAACAAGTATTAAAAGAAATGAAAGGGATAACAAAGCTACATAAATCTGCTCCAGAACATGCAAGCTTAGGGGTATTACGTTCACCAGATATTCCATCAATTTTAGTTGAAGTTGGTTTTATTTCTAACGAAGGTGAAGAACGCTTACTAAGTAGTAATGCTCATCAAAATAAGATTGCTAAAGCTATTTATCAAGGTATAAAAAATTACGTTAAACAAAATCCAAAGTTTGGAGAACAGCATTAATGGCAATTCATATTCTTTCTCCTCAATTAGCGAATCAAATTGCTGCTGGTGAGGTGGTAGAACGTCCAGCATCAGTCATTAAAGAGTTGGTTGAAAATAGCCTTGATGCGGGCAGTACTCAAATTGATATTGATCTTGAGCAAGGCGGCTGTAAATTAATTCGTATTCGAGATAATGGTTGCGGTATTGCTAAAGATGAATTAGCACTGGCGCTTGCTCGTCATGCGACAAGTAAAATCAGCAAGTTAGATGATTTAGATTCTATTATTAGCCTTGGATTTCGTGGTGAGGCGCTGGCGAGTATAAGTTCAGTTGCAAGATTGACATTAACTTCACGCACAGCTGAACAAACTGAAGCTTGGCAAGTTTATGCTGAAGGGCGAGATATGGAACCGGTGATTAAACCTGCTGCACATCCTGTTGGCTCGACTGTTGAAGTACTTGATTTGTTTTACAATACTCCTGCAAGACGCCGTTTTTTAAAAACAGAAAAAACCGAATTTATGCATATTGAGGAATTTGTTCGGCGTATTGCGCTTGCACGTCCTGATGTTACTTTTAATTTGCAGCATAATAGTAAACTTGTTAAGCAGTACCGTTCATCTACCCTTGAAAAAAGGGTAGAATTGGTATGTGGTCGAGTATTTATGCAAAAAGCAGTCAAATTAGATTGGCAACATGATGATTTGTTCATTCAAGGTTGGGTAACAAGTAGTGAAGTTAGTAATTTGCAATATTTTTATGTTAATGGTCGAGTTATCAAAGATAAATTACTTAATCATGCATTACGACAAGCCTATATAAGACGTGAGAATGAACAACAAAGTTATGTGGTGTTTTTACAAATAGATCCAAAACAAGTTGATGTTAATGTTCACCCTGCTAAACATGAAGTCCGTTTTCATGAGGCAAGATTGGTTCATGATTTCGTTTATCAAGCTATAGTTATGGCTCTTGAATCGGATTTATCTGTAACAGATGAAAAAGTAACAATAACACCTAATCGGCAAGCAGCTGGAGAAAATATCTTTAATCAAAAGACGATTTCTAAGCCTTATCAAGCTAGTAACCAATTACCCAAAAAACCTAGTAATTATGCTAAAGAAAATGCGTTGTATGGTCAGTTAGTTAGTGTTGAATCTCCTTCTCAAAATATTGCACAACTTGAGCCAGAAAAGCCATTTTTATCGGTAGAAGAAAATGAAATAACTGAACCTCAAAAAGCGGTTATTGAATCATTATTTCCTAAACGAAATTCACCATTGCAATCACTACAACAGCAGCTTGATAATTCATTATTAGTGACATTTGGACGGGTGTTAACTATTATTCAACCTGATATTGCATTGCTTGAAAAAAATGAAGATAATCAACAAAAATTAATGTTGATGAAGTTGCCTATTGCTCAGCAAAAAGTCGTTGCTATTAAGTTATTGTCACAAGATTCTGAAAAATTGCTTATCCCATTAACAATTTTAATTAATAATAAAGAGCAGAAAATCCTTTCTTCTTATCAGCCGCAACTAAATTTTTTAGGTTTTGATTTTTATATTGATAAAGCAAAGCTGTATTTGCAAAATGTTCCTAAAATGTTGCGCACTATCAATTGGCAACAATTATTACCCGCTTTAATTGCTTTTATTTCTGATTCAAAAAATGAAGTTTTAGATCCAACGCAAATAGCGGCTTGGTTAGCTAATCAGTATTATGATAGTGTTACGATGAACTGGAGTGTAGTAAAAGTCATTCAGTTATTAGCTCAACTAGAAAAAGTGGATATTAATCTTTTACAAAAAGATTCGTTTTTATACCCAATTGATATGCAATCTTTAACTCAATCGATTTATCATGAATAAACCAAAAATTATTTCGTTAATGGGGCCAACAGCATCTGGTAAAACGGCATTTGCTATGGCGCTTTATGATCGTTATCCTATTGATATTATTAGTGTCGATTCAGCTCTAATTTATCGTGGTATGGACATTGGTACTGCAAAACCGACTAAAGAAGAGCAACAAAAGTATCCACATAAATTGATTGATATTTGTGATCCTGCAAAAAGTTATTCGGCAGCTAATTTTAGACATGATGCTATTGTGGAAATTGAAAAAACACTAAAAAAAGGGCGAATTCCATTGTTAGTTGGTGGGACAATGCTCTATTTTAAGGCTTTAATTGAAGGGCTTTCACCGCTTCCTGTTGCTAATAGCGAAATTCGTGAGCAAATAGAGGAAAAAGCCAATAAATTAGGTTGGCAAGCAATTCACGAAGATCTAAAAAAAGTCGATCCAATTTCAGCTGAACGAATTCATCCTAACGATCCTCAGCGGCTTAATCGTGCTTTAGAGGTTTATTTAATTTCAGGCAAAAGTTTAACTGAACTTATACAAGAAAGTGGGGAAACATTACCATACGATGTTATGCAATTTGCTATTATGCCACAAGATCGGTCGCAATTACATGAACGTATTGAACAACGCTTTTTACAGATGTTGGATCAAGGATTTGAAAATGAAGTCAAAGCACTTATGCAGCGATCGGATTTACATTTAAATTTACCTTCTATGCGTTGTGTTGGATATCGTCAAATGTGGGAGTATTTAAATGGCAATACAAGTTATGATGAAATGGTTTTTAAAGGAATTTGTGCTACTCGTCAATTAGCTAAACGACAAATAACATGGCTTCGCGGTTGGAAGCAACCTATAACATGGTTAAACAATGATAATATGGATGCAATTTTTCGAAACGTATTCTAAGCGATAATTTTTATAGTGGTTTAATAATATACAATTGTAAGTTTTTTGTAGGTAAAATTATGTATATTAGTGTCATTATTTAGTATTTTTTTACCTTTTTAGTTTAAATTTGTTAAAATTTTAGTTATTTGTGCATTAATTATAGTTGATTGGTTCAAGAGAAGCTTTTTTTATGTTATTTTGGTAGATACTAAAGATGTATCTGAAATAGTATGTAAAATACATTAATTATTTATAAATGTATTTATTTTATCTTAATATAATTATTTTTAAAGGATAAACTCATGTCAAAAGGGCAGTCATTACAAGATCCTTATTTAAATTTGCTTCGTCGAGAGCATATTCCTGTCTCAATCTATTTAGTTAATGGTATTAAATTACAAGGGCAAATTGAGTCATTTGATCAATTTGTGATTTTGTTAAAAAATACTGTAAGCCAAATGGTATATAAACATGCTATCTCGACAGTCGTACCATCTAGACCTATTTCTGGATTGGTATCTCAAGCCGAAGAGGAAAGCGAAAGCTGAATTTCAGTGGAGAATCTGATTGTTTGAGAGATATAAAGGCGGTGAATCTGCCTTATTAGTCCATGTATTCTTCCCTCAAGAAAGCAATATCGAGGATCTTAAAGAGTTTGAAATTTTAGTTTCTTCGGCTCAAATAGATATTCTCGATATTGTAACAACCTCAAGAAAAGCACCTCAAACCAAATATTTTGTAGGTGAAGGTAAGGCTCAAGAAATAGCAGAAAAAGTTAAACAGCTCAATGCTTCTGTTATTTTAGTAAATCATTCATTAACTCCCTCCCAAGAACGTAATCTAGAGCAATTGTGCAAATGTCGTGTTGTTGATAGAACCGGATTGATTCTTGATATTTTTGCTCAAAGAGCCAGAACACATGAAGGTAAATTACAGGTCGAGTTAGCACAGTTAAAACATCTTTCGACTCGTTTAGTTAGAGGTTGGACGCATTTAGAACGTCAAAAAGGTGGGATAGGTTTACGTGGTCCAGGTGAAACTCAATTAGAAACTGATAGAAGGTTGATTCGTCAACGGATTCAATTAATTTTATCAAGACTTGCTAAAGTTGAAAAACAGCGAAATAAAAATCGTCAATCACGAAATAAAGCAGATCTATCAACAGTCTCTTTTGTTGGCTACACGAATGCAGGTAAATCAACATTATTTAATGCGTTAACAAATGCTGATGTATATGCTGCTAATCAGTTATTTGCTACACTCGATCCAACACTTCGTCGAATTATTGTTGATGATGTAGGTGAAGTTGTTTTAGCTGACACGGTTGGTTTTATTCGCCATTTGCCACATGATTTAATCGCGGCTTTTAAAGCAACGTTATTAGAAACTCAACAAGCTGCATTGTTATTACATGTTGTTGATGCAGCAGATCCTAATTTATTAGATAATATGCATGCTGTTGATGAAGTTTTGCACGAAATTGATGCGCACGAACTTCCAACATTACTTGTTATGAATAAAATCGACTTGATAGAAGGCAAACAACCAAGTATTGATAGAGATGAAAACGGTATACCAATTCGTGTTTGGATTTCAGCGCAAAATAGTTTAGGATTAGATCAATTATTTATCGCTTTAAAAGAAAGGCTAGCTAAGCAAATACAAGTTTGCCACTTAAACTTACCTGCTTATTTAGCAAGATTAAGAAGTCGTTTATATCAGTTAAATGCGGTAGAAAATGAATTTATTAATGAGGATGGTAGTTTTCATCTAGATGTGAGAATTCCCTCTATAGAATGGAATCGCCTCTGTAAACAAGAACCAGATCTGTTATACTTGATCAATAAGCAAAATAACAACTAATTATCAAATGGAGCATATACAATATGGCGTGGAATCAGCCCGGCAATAACGGACAAGATAACGACCCATGGGGGAATAATAAAAAAAAGCCAACTAATCATTCATCTGATGGTTTATTTGATAAAGTTAAAAAATTATTAAAAAAAAATAATTTCGGTAATAATAATGGTTCCTCTGGAATTAAATTGCCGATGAGTACAACTAAAATTATCATATCTATAATTGCTTTACTTGTTTTAATTTGGGCAGGAAGTGGATTTTATACCATTAACCAAAATCAGCGTGGTGTAATTACTCGTTTCGGTCAAGTTCAATCTGAAATCATTCAACCAGGACTAAATTGGAAGCCAACTTTAATCGATAAAGTGTATATTGTTGATACACAGGGTATTCGAAATTTTAACGAAAAGGGACTTATTGTTACAGCTGGTGAAAATTTGGTTTTTGTTGATATAAATGTGCAATATAGTGTCAGCGATCCTTTAAAATATTTATTTAATGTCACTAATGTAGAAGATAGTTTGCGCCAAGCTGCCGATAGCGCCCTTAGAACGGTAGTGGCAAGTTCAAATATTGATGCGATAATTTCTGATGAACGTTCAGCTCTAGAACGTAGTACTAAAGATGAGTTAGTCAATATCATTAGTCCCTATGATATGGGTATTAATATTGTTAATTTGAATTTTCAAGTTGCTCGTCTACCAGATGAAGTGAAAGGTAATGACAATAAAACGCTTCATTCTCAAGACGATAGTGAGCGAGAAATCAAACAAGCTGAAGCTGATAAGGTGAAAAAAATTCAGCAAGCAGAAGAACGTTCAGCAGAAATTTTAGCTGATGCTAATGCTTATAAGGTTAGAGTAGAACTTGAAGCTGCTGGTGATGTGGCTAGTTTTGAAAAAATCTTACCACAATATAAAGTAGCACCAGAAATTACTAAAGAACATTTATATATTGAAACTATGGAAAGAGTATTAACCAAAACCAATAAGATTATAGTGAATGATAAAAGTGGAAATTTAATGGTGTTACCGTTAGAAGTACTATTAAAAAATAAGAGTGAAAAAAATTCTCAAACAATGACGTTATCAAACCAAAATAGTGAATATAATTCCAATATGCTGAGCTCGTCTGAAACAATAAAAGAACAGCCTAAATCAAAGCCGGAATTATCAAAAGAAAATAACAATAACACTAATAACACCATTAAAGTTGGCGAGACTACGCGGACTCCACGGTTTATGGGAAGATAAGGAGAAAAGCATGCGCAAATTATTGATTCCTATAGTATTAATTTTGATTGGTGTGTTTTTTTCTAGCGCTTATGTTATTGAAGAAGGTACTTGTGGAATAATTTTACGGTTTAATAAAATTATAGGATTATCTGAACCTGGATTACATTTTAAATTTCCAGGAATGGATAATGTAAAAATTGTTGATGCTAAAATCAAAACAACAAATAGTCCTAATAATGTCGGTCAAGAACAAAAATTTAGAACACGTGAAAATAAAGATTTAGTTGTTGATTATTTTGTACAATGGAAGATTGTTGATTTTAATCGATATTATGAAACTATTGCTAGTGGTAATAGTATCGATAACTTGTTACTTGCTCGATTAAATAGCTGTTTAAGAGCAGAAATTGAAAAATTAAATATCATTGATGTTGTTAATGATACAAATAATAGCTCTCATAATTCTATAGTCTCTCGTGTAAAGAATAATTTAAATAGCACTATTAAAGAATTGGATAAAAGTAATTCGATTGAAAAGCAAGTTAATAAAGATGAAAAAGCTTTAGATGTTAATCAAGCAAGTATGAGACCGTTCGGTATTGAAGTTATTGATGTCCGCTTAAAGAAAGTTAATTTTCCTCAAGAAATATCTAATTCTATTTATGAGGAAATGAAAGCAGAAAGAAATAATATTGTCCAAAATCAACATTTTAAAGGTGTTAAAAGAGCTGATGAAATACGAGCAGAGGCTACATTAGAAGTAACCAAAATATTATCTGAAGCTGAACGTCAATCTCGTTCTATTCGTGGTGAAGGTGATGCAAATGCAATCAAACTTTATGCTGATGCTTTTGGTAAAGATATAGAGTTTTTTAGCTTTATACGAAGGCTAAAAGCTTATGAACGAAGCTTTACAGATAATGATATTGTAGTTATTAGTCCTGATAGTGAATTTTTTAAATATATGAAATTAAAATCTGATAATTAACAAAATGAGTAAATAGTCTATGAGTAATAATGTTGTTGTGTTAGGTACACAATGGGGTGATGAAGGAAAAGGTAAGGTTGTTGATTTACTTACGGAAAAAGCGAAGTATGTTGTTCGCTATCAAGGCGGGCATAATGCAGGTCATACATTAGTTATTAATGGTGAAAAAACAGTATTACACTTAATTCCATCAGGAATTTTACGTAATGATGTTATTAGCATTATTGCTAATGGTGTAGTGCTTTGTCCTGACGCTTTGATGAAAGAGATGAAAGAGTTAGAAAATAGTGGAATTCCTGTTAGGGAAAGGCTCCTTATCTCTGAATCATGTCCTCTAATTTTGCCTTACCATATTGCATTAGATCAAGCTCGAGAAAAAGCTCGTGGCAATAGAGCTATTGGAACAACAGGGCGTGGTATTGGTCCTGCTTATGAGGATAAAGTTGCTCGCCGTGGACTTCGAGTTGGTGATTTACGTGATCGTCAAGCTTTTGCTGAAAAACTAAAAGATGTGATGGAATATCATAATTTCCAATTAGTCAATTATTACAAAACCGAAGCTGTAGATTATCAAAAAGTTTTAGATGCTACGTTAGCTATAGCTGATATTTTAGTTGCTATGATTGCCGATATTCCTGCGCTTTTAGAAGATGCACGAAAAAAAGGCGAAAGAATTATGTTCGAAGGTGCACAAGGTACATTACTTGATATCGATCATGGTACTTATCCTTTTGTAACTTCTTCTAATACTACTGCTGGTGGTGTGGCAACGGGATCTGGTTTTGGTCCGCGTTATGTTGGCTATGTGTTAGGTATTGTTAAAGCTTACTCTACGCGTGTTGGTGCAGGCCCATTCCCTACCGAGCTATTTGACGAAGTTGGTGAATATCTTTGCAAACAAGGTAATGAATTTGGTGCAACAACTGGTCGTCGCCGTCGAACAGGATGGATTGATGCAGTTGCTGTGCGTAAAGCGGTACAACTTAATTCTGTTTCAGGATTTTGTTTAACTAAGCTTGATGTGTTAGATGGGCTTAAAGAAGTAAAAATTTGTGTCGGTTACCAATTACCAAATGGTGATGTCATTAAAAATGCTCCAGCTGCTGCTGAAGAGTGGAGCTTAGTTAAACCTGTTTATGAAATTATGCCAGGTTGGAGTGAATCAACCTTTGGTATTAAAAGCTATAATGTACTGCCACAAGCAGCAAAAGCATATATCAAAAGAATTGAAGAGTTAACCGAAACACCAATTGATATTATTTCAACAGGTCCAGATCGCAATGAAACCATGATTTTACGTGATCCTTATCAAGCATAATATTGATTAAAAAATCGGGATAATTTTCCCGATTTTTTATTTTTTGAGATATAACGATTAACTGTGTATGAGGGAATTATGGCTAAATTAGGTACTCCTTTATCACCGACTGCAACTAAAATATTACTGTGTGGTGCAGGAGAATTAGCTAAAGAAGTGGCGATTGAATTACAACGTTTTGGCTGTGAAGTTATTGCAGTTGATCGATACGCTAATGCGCCAGCAATGCAAGTAGCTCATCGCTATCATACTGTTAATATGCTTGATGGGGATGCTCTAAGAAAAGTCATTGAAGTGGAAAATCCCGATTATATTGTTCCAGAAATTGAAGCTATTTCCACATCTACATTAGTTGAGTTGGAAAAAGAAGGATTTACTGTTATTCCAACAGCAAAAGCAACGCAATTAACAATGAATCGTGAGGGGATTCGTCGTCTTGTTGCAGAAGAATTAAAACTACCCACTTCACCTTACCGTTTCGCTGAAAACGAATTTGAATATGAACAAATGGTAAAAGAGATCGGTTTTCCATGTTTGGTTAAGCCAGTTATGAGCTCTTCGGGTAAAGGTCAATCTTTATTGCGTAGTGAAGCAGATATTAAATCTTCATGGATATATGCTCAAGAGGGAGGGCGCTCTGGTGGAGGTAAAGTAATCATAGAAGGTTTTATTGATTTTGATTACGAGATTACTTTGCTGACTGTTCGGCATATCAACGGAGTTTCATTCTGCGAACCAATTGGCCATCGTCAAGAAAAAGGTGATTATCGAGAATCTTGGCAACCTCAGCAGATGCCTGAAAAAGCATTGAAAAAAGCGAAAAATATTGCAACTAAAATAACAGAAGCATTAGGTGGGCGAGGAGTATTTGGTGTTGAATTATTTGTCAAAGGGGAGCAAGTATGGTTTAGTGAAGTATCACCTCGCCCTCATGATACGGGTATGGTGACGTTAATTTCACAAAACTTATCTGAGTTTGCATTACATGCTAGAGCAATATTAGGATTGCCAATTCCAATTATAGAACAATATGGTGCTTGCGCATCATCAGTCTTATTAATAGAAGGTAATTCAAAACAAATAACTTTCGCTAATATTGATAAAGCATTAAGCGAACCGCAAACTGATTTACGTTTATTTGGTAAACCAGAAGTAAAAGGAACAAGAAGAATGGGTGTTGCGTTAGCTAGAGCATCGACAGTTAAAGAGGCTACTAATAAAGCTATTAATGTGACAAAACAGCTAAAAATAACCCTATAATGCCTAAATTTGTGTAAAAAGCAGTCATTCAACACAAGAAAATAAAAATTTCTAAAATAGGGGTTGACGTTCACAAGTGAAGTGAGTAATATACGCAACCCTTGAGACAGCGAACTAAGTCAACGAAAAGTTAATAAGGAACATAAGCTGTCAGCTCTTTAAAAATAAGAAACAGACAATCTGTGTGGGCACTTGCGAGACGAAAAATTAAAGTCTACGGACTAAAAAATTAAGTCTTGATAAGTGACACTGAAGATTCATTTGAATATGTCAGAGACAGTTATTGAGCATCAAACTTTAAATTGAAGAGTTTGATCATGGCTCAGATTGAACGCTGGCGGCAGGCTTAACACATGCAAGTCGAACGGTAACATAAGTGCTTGCACTTGATGACGAGTGGCGGACGGGTGAGTAAGGTATGGGGATCTGCCGAATGGAGGGGGACAACAGTTGGAAACGACTGCTAATACCGCATAAAGTTGAGAGACCAAAGCATGGGACCTACGGGCCATGCGCCATTTGATGAACCCATATGGGATTAGCTAGTTGGTGGGGTAAGGGCTCACCAAGGCGACGATCTCTAGCTGGTCTGAGAGGATGACCAGCCACACTGGAACTGAGACACGGTCCAGACTCCTACGGGAGGCAGCAGTGGGGAATATTGCACAATGGGGGGAACCCTGATGCAGCCATGCCGCGTGTATGAAGAAGGCCTTCGGGTTGTAAAGTACTTTCGGTGATGAGGAAGGTGATGAATCTAATAGGTTTATTAATTGACGTTAATCACAGAAGAAGCACCGGCTAACTCCGTGCCAGCAGCCGCGGTAATACGGAGGGTGCGAGCGTTAATCGGAATGACTGGGCGTAAAGGGCATGTAGGCGGATAATTAAGTTAGGTGTGAAAGCCCTGGGCTCAACCTAGGAATTGCACTTAAAACTGGTTAACTAGAGTATTGTAGAGGAAGGTAGAATTCCACGTGTAGCGGTGAAATGCGTAGAGATGTGGAGGAATACCGGTGGCGAAGGCGGCCTTCTGGACAGATACTGACGCTGAGATGCGAAAGCGTGGGGAGCAAACAGGATTAGATACCCTGGTAGTCCACGCTGTAAACGATGTCGATTTGGAGTTTGTTGCCTAGAGTGATGGGCTCCGAAGCTAACGCGATAAATCGACCGCCTGGGGAGTACGGCCGCAAGGTTAAAACTCAAATGAATTGACGGGGGCCCGCACAAGCGGTGGAGCATGTGGTTTAATTCGATGCAACGCGAAGAACCTTACCTGGTCTTGACATCCACAGAATCTTGTAGAGATACGAGAGTGCCTTCGGGAACTGTGAGACAGGTGCTGCATGGCTGTCGTCAGCTCGTGTTGTGAAATGTTGGGTTAAGTCCCGCAACGAGCGCAACCCTTATCCTTTGTTGCCATCGATTAGGTCGGGAACTCAAAGGAGACTGCCGTTGATAAAGCGGAGGAAGGTGGGGACGACGTCAAGTCATCATGGCCCTTACGACCAGGGCTACACACGTGCTACAATGGCGTATACAAAGGGAGGCGACCTCGCGAGAGTAAGCGGACCTCACAAAGTACGTCTAAGTCCGGATTGGAGTCTGCAACTCGACTCCATGAAGTCGGAATCGCTAGTAATCGTGAATCAGAATGTCACGGTGAATACGTTCCCGGGCCTTGTACACACCGCCCGTCACACCATGGGAGTGGGTTGCACCAGAAGTAGATAGCTTAACCTTCGGGAGGGCGTTTACCACGGTGTGGTTCATGACTGGGGTGAAGTCGTAACAAGGTAACCGTAGGGGAACCTGCGGTTGGATCACCTCCTTACGAAGTGCTCGTAAGTGTTCACACA
>NZ_LZHJ01000057.1:0-2077 GCF_001690815.1 Gilliamella sp. GillExp13
CTCTGAGATTAAGCTTTAATTCACAATACACCCGATAAACACGCTTATGGTTCCATTGATAGCCGAGCTTTCTGATACGATTAAAGCATTTAGGAAAGCCCCAGCGTGTGATAGCATTCAATACCGAAACAATCACCGAATCATCCTGTAACTTAGGTTGATAATAGTAAGCACAACGGCTTAAGCCAACGATAGCGCAGCTCATAGCTATAGTAACAGAATGATTTTGTTGTAGTTGCTGTGCCCACGTTTTACGGGCCTTTGTGGGCACTAAAGCTTTTTTATGATTTCTTCCTGAGGCTGTGATTTTAAGCTCAGCTCGGCAAACATCTGCTTAAGTTTGCGGTTTTCAGCCTCCAGCTCTTTTAAGCGTTTGATATCCGAAGTTTCCATTCCGCCGTATTTTTCCCGCCATTTATAAAAAGTTGAATTACCCATACCATATTTACGGCAGAGTTCCTTGACAGGAATACCTGCTTCAGCTTCTTTTAAAATAGCGACGATTTGATGTTCAGTCATTTTTTTCATCATTAAATTCCCTTTTACTTTTATCATAGAGAATTTTCTACTTTTTTGCTGTACTATTTTAGGGGAGAGTTACAAGGCGGCTCCTATACCGATATGACATTTAAGATGGATGGAAAACAGACAGTGTATGTTCAAACCGTGGATAGAGGTAAGATAAACGGCATGTCGCAGAGAGAATGGAATAATGCGATTCGCATTCTTAAACAAGACCCTAACGCTATCTTAATTGCGGTTCCAAAAGGCTCTATACCTTCTCTAGGTTCACTTGATATATCGACCATGGAGACAGGAAAAGTAAATATCATAAAATGATTTTTAAACTTGTTATTATAAGGTGAAATTATATGGCGACTAAGCTACCAACTATACAAACATTCATGACGCCTGTTGATGTTATGCAATTTTCGATTGTTTTAAAAGAGCATATTCAATCCGTCAAGTTTATTAAACAATATATTTGGACGGATAAAAATATCCCAATTTTTGATCAACTGGATGTTGAAGTTGCTGAAAATTCAAATTTTTGTATTATCGATACCAATATTCTGAGTATTGAACGCTTTAAAAATGAATATATTGCTCCTCACCCTGCAGGTTCAGGTTATATGGGAGGTTGGGTTGGGGAAGGACTGATTCAATTTTTGGGTTCTAAAAATGCTGATTATGCACCAGACTGTCTAAGGAATGGTCGACTTGCTGCGTCGTATGATCCAATCGAAGATCCCGAAACTGACAAATTTGTCAAAACGGTTTGGAAGCTATTTAAAAAAGGGGCAAAAAAGCTCTATTTTATTGATAGAGAAACTGGTAAAGTACAGGAAAAACCTGAGACTCGTTTTTTTGCCTGGCCTGATGCAGCAAAAAAATTTAATGGTGAAAATGGGCATTATTTAACTAATCATGCTTTTGCTTATTTTATTCCAAAGCAACCTTAATACAGTACTGGCAACATAAAGTCCGTTTGGGTGCGCCAAGCCTGCTTCATGAAGCAAGGGAAGTGGGCTATCAAGTTTCAGAAAGGACAATTAGCCGTGTTTTGCAACAATTGGGATTACGTAGTTTGAGATGACATAGTAAAGCAGCACGTAAATTCAAGTATAAAACAGACATGGCTCATCACAATATTGTGCCCAACACGTTAGATAGGCAATTTAACCCTGATAAGCCTAATAAAACATGGGTAACCGATATTACTTATATTAAAACGGGGGAAGGTTGGTTATATTTGTCGGTGATTATCGATTTATATGGACGAAAAGTGATTGCTAGGCAAACCAGTCGCTACATAGACCGTCATTTAGTGTGTAATACATTAAAACAAGCCTTATTTCGGCGTCACTTTCCTAAAAATGTACTCATTCATAGTAACCAAAGAAGCCAATATTGCAGTGCTGATTTCAAGCAATTATTATTACAATATGGGCTAAGGCAAAGCATGAGTCGAAGAGGAAACTGCTTTGATAATGCGGTTGTTGAGAGTTTTTTTCATACACTCAAAACCCATATTATTCATGACTGTTACTATAAAACGAGGAAGCAGGCTAATAAA
>NZ_LZHJ01000058.1:0-525 GCF_001690815.1 Gilliamella sp. GillExp13
CCGGTAGCCCTTATCAAAATGGTTATATTGAACGATTTAATCGTACCTATCGTACTGAAGTACTTGATTTATATCTTTTTAACAACTTAGCACAAGCTAGGTGAATAACCGAAGAATGGCTAACGATTTATAACACCGAAAGACCGCATGAGGCATTAAATAACATGACACCGATTGAGTATAAAACACTAAAACAAGCAGCTTAATTTTCTACGTGAGTTGTGTACTAAGTTTGGGGCATTTACAGTAAGGCACCGAGTATTAAAGAAGGAGACCGCCGTTATAAACGGTCAATTAAACAACGTCCAAGTTATGTAGAAAGCCGGAAAACGCGAGGACATTGGGAGGGAGATACGATTATTAGCCGTAAAGACAAGCAAGCATTGGTGACATTAGTTGAACGCAAAACAGGGCTAGTATTAATTGGGCGCCTCAATCAACGTACCGCCTCCGAAACGAGAGATATGATAATAAAATTGCTAACGCCGTTTAAAAAAATGATTAAAAGCATCACCTTTGATAATG
>NZ_LZHJ01000059.1:0-79086 GCF_001690815.1 Gilliamella sp. GillExp13
GACGCCGAATAGGTCGAATCATGGCGAAAAATGGCTGGGTTTCGAAATACACCTGTAAAAAATATTGTATTCATACAGAAAAAAGCAATGAATCGCCGGTGGGGAATGAACTGAATCGAGAATTTAATATAGGTCAACCACGAAAGATATTGGTGACCGATTTAACCTATGTAAGGGTTAAACAACGTTGGCACTACCTTTGTGTAATTGTTGATATCAGTAATCGAGAAATAGTGGGGCGAAGTGCTGGCAGGCATAAAACAGCGGCACTGGTCATGCAAGCTATGAGTCAAATTCCAATGAACTTACAGACGATTGAGTTGTTTCATTCTGATAGAGGAAAAGAGTTTGATAATCATTTGATTGATGAATGTTTAACAGCATTTGGAATTAAACGGTCTTTAAGTCGCAAAGGCTGCCCCTATGATAACGCAATTGCAGAAAGCACATTCAAAGCAGTGAAAACAGAATTTGTGTCAAATACTATTTTTGATTCACTGGCGCAACTTAAATTGGAATTTAATCACTATGTGGATTGGTTTAATTATAATCGACTTCATTCAACATTAAATTACCAGTCGCCGATTGAATACAAAAGAAATCGATGACCTTATCTTTTTGGTACTAAAAAGTGTGGACATACCACCATTTTTATCTCTCGACTTATTGTCGAAGGATGTCTATTGAGTAGCTGGGCTATCTCTTTTTTATTCTTTCCGGCTTGTAATAATACGAAAATTTGGTATCTTTCCTTCCTAGAAAGGTGATTATAATACATAGCAATCTCCAAACTGTGGTGGTACGAAGGTGCTAGTATAAATCACCTTTCTACTTTCTTCACTCCACCGTGTTTAAAATTGCACTTCATGTTTGAATCCAGGTGATTTAAAAATTATCATTAATATAAATCAACATAATACGATTTATGTAGTACTGTAAAACAATTATCTATTGAATTATGACTCTTTAGCAGTGACATTAAGGCTCAATACGTTATTTTGATACGGATGTTGATGTTTTTTATGTTTTTATAATTTATTTTTATAGATTTTGATTCTTGGTTATAAATTGAATCTTCATTTTAAGTTATACGACTCTGTGTTATGCTACAGTTAATATTAGTCACAGGATATTCCTTATGATAAAAGATCCTTTTTTTGATCGCGAAGCCGAGAAGTATGATTCCCCAATTGCTAGTCGAGAACTTATTTTAGATTACCTTAAACAAGAAGCAAAACCAGCAAGTTTAGAAAAAATTGCTCAAGCTGTTGATATTAAAAATGAAGAGCAAAAAGTGGCATTGCATCGTCGTTTGCGCGCAATGGAACGTGATGGACAAGTAGTTTTTACACGCCGTAAATGTTATGCCTTGCCTGAAAAGTTTGATATGGTTAAAGGCAGTGTGATTGCGCATCGTGATGGATTTGGTTTTTTACGTGTTGAAGGAAGTCCTGAAGACTATTTTTTATCACCAGAGCAAATGAAAAAGGTTTTACAAGGCGATATAATCTTAGCTCAGCCAATGGGAACTAAATATCGCGGAAAAATGGAAGCTCGTGTTGTGCGAATTTTAGAGCCACGCAATAATCAAATTGTTGGGCGGTATTTTATTGAGCAAGGTGTTGGTTTTGTTGTCCCTGATGATAGCCGTTTAAACTTTGATATTTTAATTGCGGGTAAACCTAGCCGCACGGTTCGTATGGGAACGGTGGTGGTGGTTGAGTTACAACAACGCCCTGAACGCCGTCAAAAAGCTGTTGGCATTATAAAAGAAGTGCTTGGCGAAATGATGGGGACTAATTTGGCGATTGATATTGCTCTGCGGAATCACGAAATCCCTTATGAATTGCCAAAGGCTGTTGAGAAAGAGGTAAGCAAATTCACTGAACAAGTGCCAGAAAGCGCTAAAAAAGGGCGAAGAGATTTGCGACAATTACCTTTGGTAACAATTGATGGTGAAGATGCCCGTGATTTTGATGATGCGGTTTATTGCCAAAAAAATCGTGGTGGTGGCTATCGGTTATGGGTGGCTATTGCAGATGTCAGTTATTATGTTAGACCAGATAAGGCGTTAGATAAAGAGGCTTGTTTACGGGGGACATCGGTTTACTTTCCATCACGAGTTGTACCAATGCTTCCAGAAGCATTATCTAATGGGCTTTGTTCGTTAAATCCGCAAGTTGATCGCTTATGTTTAGTTTGCGAAATGACCGTCTCCAATAGAGGGCGTTTAACAGGGTTTGAGTTTTATGAAGCGGTAATGAACTCGCATGCTCGGTTAACGTATACTAAAGCGGCTAAGATTTTAGATGGTGATGAAGAACTTCGTGAACACTATCATGAATTAGTCCCTCATCTTGAAAATCTTTATGGACTTTATAATGTGCTTGATAAAGCACGGGTTATTCGTGGTGCGATAGGATTTGAATCAGAAGAGCCGAAATTTGTTTTTAATGCCGATAAACGTATTGAAAGTATTGAACTGGCACAGCGAAATGTGGCACATAAAATTATTGAAGAGTGTATGATTTTAGCCAATGTTTCAGCGGCAAAATTAGTGATTGGTGCCCAAGTGCCATCATTATTCCGTGTGCATGACAGACCTGATGAAGATCGAATGAGTAACTTGCGCAGTGTATTAAGTGAACTTGGTTTATCACTTGGTGGTGGTGCAAGTCCTAAACCTAAAGATATTGCCGAATTAATGAAAGTGGTTGAAACACGCCCTGATCATGATATGTTGCAAACCGTGATTTTACGCTCTATGAAACAAGCTATTTATGACCCAGAAAATCGAGGACATTTTGGTTTGGCACTTGAGGAGTATGCACATTTTACTTCGCCAATTCGCCGTTACCCTGATTTGCTTTTGCATCGTGCTATCAAATGGATTTTAGCTGATGAAAAACATAAAACCAGTAAAACAGGGGGGTATCGTTATGATACAAATGAAATGCTTTACTTTGGTGAACACTGTTCAATGACCGAACGGCGAGCTGATGAGGCCGTACGTGATGTGGTGGATTGGCTTAAGTGTGATTACATGCAAGATCATGTAGGTGAAGTATTTAACGGCTCTATTTCAAGCGTGGTTAATTTTGGTTTCTTTGTGCGGTTGGACGATCTATTTATCGATGGTTTAGTGCATGTGTCATCGCTTGAAAATGATTACTATTTTTTTGATGCCTCGCACAATCGCCTAGTTGGTGAAAATACACGTTTTACTTATCGTTTAGGCGATAAAGTGCAAGTGAAAGTCGATAATGTTAATCCAGAAGAACGTAAAATTGATTTTTCATTGGTTGGCAGTAATAATAAGCCAAAACGTCAGGGTAAAACGGCAAAAGATAAGTCCAAACAAGTCAAAAACGATCAAATTGCCGATTTACCAATAAAACGAAAGGGCAAAAAATCAACCAGTAAAAAAAGTAGTGCGAGACCAAGTACTAAATCAAGTACACAAAAAAAGGTAAAATCAAGCGCTAAATCAAACATGAAAGCAAGTGCTAAAGTTGAAGTGAAAGCCAAAAGTAAAAAACGTAGTAAATCTAAATCAACGAATAAAACTAAATAGTTAATAAAATAAAAGAGTAACAAATAAATGAGTGAAACAGTTTATGGCCTGCACGCCATTGAAGCATTATTAGCACGTTCGCCAGAAAGAATTATTGAAGTATTTATTATTAAAGGGCGTGAAGATAAACGCCTTCTTGCCGTTGTGCGTCAATTAGAACAACTTGGCTTGCCAGTTAAAGTTGCTAATCGCCAATGGTTAGATGAAAAGTCAAAAAACGGCGTGCACCAAGGTATTTTAGCCATGGTTACGCCGAATCGAGGTTATCAAGAAAATGATATACCTATGCTCATGGAACAACAGCCAAATCCAGTTATTTTAATTTTAGATGGTGTGACTGATCCACACAATTTAGGCGCTTGCATTCGTACTGCCGATGCCGCTGGGGTTGATTTTATTATTGTGCCAAAAGATCGCTCCGCACCGCTCAATTCAACGGCACAAAAAGTTGCTTGTGGTGCAGCTGAAAGCGTGCCTGTGGTTAGGGTGACCAATTTAGCCCGTACAATGCGAATGCTGCAAGATGAGTACCAAGTTTGGATTGTGGGCACCGCTGGAGAAGCTGATAGAACGCTTTATCAAACAGACTTCTATAAAACATCAACACAGACCGCACTTGCATTGGTAATGGGTGCTGAAGGTGAAGGTATGCGTCGTTTAACCAAAGAACACTGTGATGAATTGGTGAGCATTCCAATGGCAGGTATTGTGTCATCACTAAATGTATCGGTTGCAACTGGTGTTTGTTTATTTGAAATTGTTCGGCAAAAATCAGCTATCAGAACCTAATTTAGATGGTTATAACCGTATTGGCTACCTAACTATTTAAGTTTCATACGAAATCAATAGATTAGTTGAATCTTCAATACGGTTAATTAAAACAATCGTAAAAATATATTAGCAAGCATCTTTTTTATTATCATGAATTTTTCATTTGTCTTTAAAAAATTAAGTAAACAAGTGAGTATAATTTTGTCAAAAAGTTTCAGGTAACCCTACGTTTCAGTAAAAAATATTGTTTTTTAGATCGTTAAATGCTTTTTAACAAGTTGCGATCTTATTTTTATTTATACTCGTGCGTACTGCCTAATATTTTATCTATGGGAAAACATTTATCATTGCTTGAAAATACATTTCTTATATATTTTTTCAATCCAAAAAATTGAGTAGTGACAGCATAATAAAATAGCTGGGTATATTATAAAATTAAGGGTAACACCTGATGATATACACAGATATGCAATAATTGCGTCAATATCTAGAACTAATGTATTGTGATCTCCCATAATGAATGGGCGGACAATCCATGAGATAAAGTTTATTAAAACACCAATAACTATCCCACAAAAGATTAAACCTGACGGTCGTTTTATTTTATCTAGCATAAAGACTGAAATAAGAATAAAACAGAAATAACACAAGCAATACAATATTAAAAAATGAGATTCTGGTGTACTGTGTTTTCTTATAAACTGATAACACCATTGATAACTTAACAATCCTCCGACACAATTAAACAACAATATAACAACTAGACTAATGATTTTCATCGGAGAATCCTTTTAACTTCAATCCGTTATATAATTTTACTGCAATCTATGCTAATAATATGTAACTTTGCTAAATTGATGGAGTGTTTTTATAAATTTTGTACCGTGATCAATATATATTTGTGTATTTAGTTACAGCCAATAATTAAAAATGCCGACTAAAATTGTCGGCATTTTTATTTTTAAGTACTAACTTTTTATTAGATCAATATCAATCCCTAATCTTTTGGCAATTCCTGAACCATAATCAGGATGGACTTTGTAGAAGTGTTTGAGCTGTCTGATTTGAATGTCTCGATTTACGTTTTTCATAGAGCCAACGATATTATCAATAAGCAGTTGTTTTTGATCAGGCTGCATTAAATTAAATAGTGCGCGTGGTTGTGAGTAATAGTCGTCATCAACACGATGATCATGCCTGTCCATTGTGCCAGCTGGTACATGCATTGGCGGTTCGGCATATTGTGGTTGTTGTTTTGGTGCGCTATCGACGCTATTAGGCTCATAATTAGGCGCATTATCTGGGCTATAAAAGCGCATTGCGCCATCGCGTTGATAATTATGAACAGGGCATTTTGGAGCATTGATCGGCAATTGTTGATAATTAGTACCAATACGATAGCGGTGCGCATCGGCATAAGCAAAAATTCGACCTTGAAGCATTTTATCGGGTGATAAACCCGTTCCTGGCACTACATTACTTGGTTCAAATGCTGCTTGTTCAACTTCAGCAAAATAGTTTTCTGGATTACGATTCAGTTCCATTACGCCGACTTCGATTAATGGGAACTGTTTTTGTGACCAAACTTTAGTAACATCAAATGGGTTTTCAGGATGGTTGTTAGCTTGTTCTTCTGTCATTACTTGTATGTAAAGTCGCCATTTTGGATAATCTCCTCGCTCAATGGCTTTGAACAAATCTTCTTGTGCTGAATCTGGATTAGTTCCATCCATTTCTGCTGCTTTTTTAGGATGAATGTTTTTTATTCCTTGCTCAGTTCTGAAATGCCATTTAACCCAAGTGCGAACGCCATCTTTATTGATTAAGCTATAAGTATGGCTACCATAGCCGTGCATATGGCGGTAACCATCAGGGATTCCGCGATCAGAAAATAAAATAGTAACTTGATGAAGTGATTCTGGTGATAAAGACCAAAAATCCCACATCATTTGTGGATCTTTTAAGTTGGTTTTGGGATCACGTTTTTGGGTGTGAATAAAGTCAGGAAACTTTAATGCATCACGTATAAAAAATACAGGTGTATTATTACCTACTATATCCCAGTTGCCTTCATCAGTGTAAAATTTTACCGAAAATCCACGAGGGTCACGGGCGGTGTCTGATGAGCCACGTTCTCCACCAACTGTTGAAAATCTTGCAAAAAGAGGGGTTTGTTTACCTATCTTAGCAAATATACTAGCGTGAGTATATCGAGTGATATCATTTGTTACCGTAAAGGTACCGTGTGCGCCAGAGCCTTTGGCGTGTACACGTCTTTCAGGAATATTTTCACGGTTAAAATGGGCTAGTTTTTCAATGAGTTGATAATCATCAAGCAATACTGGACCTCGGGGACCAGCAGTTCGAGAGTTTTGATTATCGGCTATTGGGGCACCGTTATTGGTGGTTAGTTCTTTTTTTTCTGACATTGCAACACTCCTTTATATGATATTAAAAAAGCCTTGAGGGATAAATACTCAATCGTTTTTTGAATATTGTGTCCCAGAGACTTTGTTTGGGACTTGTAGAGCGTGATAAAAAAGATCATTTTTAAATTGATCTTACCTACTTTAAAAAAATATATTTTACTTTTCAAGTAGAATATTTTTTATTTGAAGATATTACAAATATTTGTTTGTAAAACATTAAGTTGTTTGAATAAAACCTTTAATAATTACTTCATACCTGTTCAACTAACATAATCTATTATAAACGTCGAACTGTTTACATTATATGCTTAAAATAATCCTCTAGAAAACTATAAGGTATTTTATCCAAAATCGCTGAAACTTCTGTTTTCTATTTTTTGAATCGCTAAATATTTGCCGGTTGATGCCATATCATCATTCAAGTGCATATTAATCTTTCGGCTTTCTTATTCGTTGCTTGGCTAGCAGGTTGAGTGAATTTTTCATTTATATGAGGGTTATCACCTATTTTATTGGTTATTGGTTCTAAATAGATCAACTCTTGTTAAAAATATTCAGGAATCTATACCGTTTCAGTATAAAAACATAGTGCGTTTAACAGAAATGATTTTTGGTTACATCTAAACATTAATACAAGGGGGGCGCAAACTACTGATTAGCTACTATTTTGTTACGATGGTAAGGCCCCTATGTGTATATAGGAGTGCTCTATTTGATAGCAAATTTATTCTTTTCGATTGACAAATATAAATTTTATGATGAAATGTTATTAAGAATGATTATCATTATTATTATAAAGTGAAAATTTAATGATGAATGCATCGTTATTATATTTGTGGATGGATTTTTTACATGAAAAAAGTAGTAATATCGGCTTTACCTTTGTTGTTAGTTAGTTATAATCCTGCAGTTTTCGCCAAGCAAAATCAAATCAGTCAAACTATCGTCGAAAATAGTGATGATGAAGTCAATAATCAAGATGATGTTATTGTTGTGACATCACCTATTCCTAAAATATCGAAGCCACAATCGGTTGATTCTGCTCAAATAACGCAAATGAATACAGGTGATGGTAACATCACCGATCTATTAAAGACGTCACCAGCAGTACAAATGTCTAATAGTAGTTATAATGGTATGACTCAAGGAGAGATTAAACCCGCCGATATCTCAATTCATGGCAATACTAGTTATCAGAACAATTATCAGTTAGACGGCGTTAGTTTTAATAATGATGTCGATCCGGTTGATCCTGGATTAGGGGTAACCAATACCCGTGTCGATAGTGATGAACAAGGTCTTTACATTGATAGTCGTCTAATCAATGAAATTAAATTATATGACAATAATATTCCTGTTGAATATGGCGGGTTTACAGGCGGTGTTGTGGATGTGATTAGTCGTCATTGGAATCATGAGACTAATGGTAGTATTTTTTATCGTAGAACTCACTCTTCATGGAATAAGACACATGTTGATCCAGCAATTAATTTTGATAGTTCAGCAAATGATGCAAGTCATCCGAGTCGATTTCAACCTAAATATAGTAAACAAAATTTTGGTGGTTGGTTTGAAACGGGGATTACCGACAATCTTGGTTTGATGTTTGCTGCATCTAGAAGAGAATCGGATATTTCTTCAGTCACTTATCAAGGACCTTCATTATTATTAGAAGGAGATGATTTGATTGAAATTCGAAAAAACGGTGGCATGAAAAACCAAACACGTGTTTCAGATAATTTTTCATCTAAATTTACTTGGTATGCTACTGATCAAACAATCGTCAATATTTCGGCCAATTATTCTAAGTATGATAATTATTCCTTTGCTGCAACTGTAGCTAATTCTGGCTATGATACTAAGCACAATGGGTTAAGCATGGCGTTGCAACTAATGCATGAGTTTGATTTTGCCAAATTAGATGTGACGACTAGTTATCAAATGCTAGAAGATAAAAGAACCAATGATCAAAATTATTTTGTTACGTTAGTTGATTATTCTGACTGGCGAAATCCCGTGCAATATCATTCGGGAGGCGTCGGTAATTTAACCACTAAACAAAATAATTGGGGATTTAAATCAAAGCTTGAGTTTATGCCTATTAATTGGTTGAATGTAACGCATGAGCCCTCTATGGGGTTTGAATTGACAAAAACCAAAGCTCGCTATATTCGCAATGAAGATTTTTATCGTTATACCTATACTGGTACATGGGATTCTCTTCCTTGGCTCTCTTTTGCTGATCATGCTTCAGTTTTCCAAGCAGGTCGTTATCAAGCAAGCTATGATAATTACACACTATTTGCTGATGATACAATGCAATATGGTCGCTTAACTGTTCGTCCAGGGATACGAATTGATTATGATAGTTTTATTAAAGATGCCAATCTGGCCCCAAGATTAGTGACTAGTTTTGATGCTTTTGGTAACGGTAATACGGTCTTAACTACGGGGTTTAACCGTTATTATGGCCGTACTATGATGGCTTATGCTTTATATGGTGCACAAAATGCAGGATTAAAGAACTGTTATTATTTTTGTACTCCTGGACAAGTTGATGAAGATTGGATAAGTTCAAGCGATTTTGAGGGGTTAGATTCACTTTCTACGCCTTACAATGACGAAATTAGCTTAGGCATTGAGCAAATCGTAGATAATAGTTTATGGCAATTACAATATGTGCATCGTAAAAGCTATGATGAAGTTCGCAGTCGCCCTAAATATAATAATGGTAGATCAAATGTTCGAACCTTTGATAATTCTGGGCGTAGTAAGCATGATACTGTTTCACTAACGGTAAAAAATAGGCTACCTATTGAGTTTTATCATGCTGAACATACAGCATCAGCATCTATTTCATGGCAGCAAAGCAAAAGTAATTCACCTAAAGAATTAGGATATGCGCATTATGATCCAGCAAATAACGTTCGCCATGATAAAGTTTGGTATAACGGCAAAATAATTAATGCATCGGATTTACCCGCAACAGATTTTAATATCCCTGTTAAAGTCAATGTTGAGCTCACAAGTAAGATCCCTGAATATGATTTAACTCTTTATAATTTACTACAATGGCAAAGTTCACGGCATCAAGCTGTTCGCTATAGCAACCAATATTACATAGATCCTAATACGGGTAATAAAATGGCAAAATACGAAAAAGAACGCTTTGCCAGTACTTTTCGGTGGGATACTAAACTCGGTTGGACACCAAGTTTTGCTAAAGGAGCTAATTTTTCGGTAGAAGTTAATAATATTTTAAATAAAAAAAATGTTATCGATCGTTATGTTTATGGTGCTGATAAGGTTGGTAATGATAGAGTTGTCAATGCTTATGCTCCAGGTCGTCAGTTTTGGATTCAAGTTGGTTATGACTTCTAATTTACATAAAACGTTATACTTTTGTCAAAATAATATAAATTTTAGTGCCGCATAAATATGCAAAAAATTAAACAATTTTTATATTTAGTAAAGCCATTTTGGTGTTCATCAGCATCAAAGGTGGCTTGGTTATTATTACTTTCTGTTGTCGTATTAAGCTTATCTACTGTATGGTTTAATGTTAAATTAAATCAATGGAATGGTGATTTTTATAATGCTTTACAGACTTTAAATGGGCAAATTCTTTATCGTTTATTAGGCGATTTTATTGTTCTTATTGTTATTATGATTTTGGTTGTTGTGTACGCTGATTATTTACAAAAGAAATTGTTAATAATTTGGCGTCACCATATGACAGAAAAGGTAACTAAGCAATGGTTATCTAAACATTCTCACCATTATCACCTTAAATGTAGGCAAGATAAACTAGATAATCCCGATCAACGTATTGCGGAAGATGTTTATTTACTAATCAAACAATCATTGGATTTATTGCTTTCATTTTTGCGTTCATGTATGACGTTAATCTCTTTCACTGCCATTCTTTGGACGCTATCTGGTACTATTTCCTTTACTTTGCTATCGATAGATATTTATATTCCAGGTTATATGGTTTTTGTCTGTCTTATTTATACATTATTAGGAGTTATTTGTACGCATGCTATAGGCAAACCATTACATAAGATTAATGTGGAAAAACAAAGAAGTGAAGCTGATTATCGTGCAGCCTTGATTTATTGTCATCAATCTAGCGAAGCAATTGCTGGTCAACATGGTGAAAAACAAGAAACAGCTAGATTACAAAACAAATTTACTGCTATTATTCATAATTGGCAAAATTTGATGAGTAATGAAAGAAATCTTTCATTTTTTAGTGTAGGTTATCAACAAGTTTCTTCTTTAGCGCCCATTTTTTTTGCCTTACCGGCATTTATTGCTGGCTTAATTAATTTAGGTGGTTTAATGCAGATTAGGCAAGCCTTTATGCAAGTTTCATCGGCATTAAGTTGGTTTATTTATGCATACCGAGATATTGCTATTTGGCAAGCAACGGTAACTCGGCTTTATCATTTTATTCGACTTTTAGATGAGCTACCTGAAAACACTGTTATCCCATCTACCAATAAGGATAAGTTACTCGATGCACAAGTAGTATTACGAAGTGCGGATAATCAGCAGGTATTATTATCAACTAATATTGAGTTAGCTAAGGGAGATACTCTATTACTTCAAGGGCTTTCTGGTATAGGCAAATCGACACTATTAAAAGCCATTAGTGGTTTTGGGGCAAACTATCAAGGTGTTATTCAACGCACAGATAATTATCTGTGGATCCCACAAAAAATTTGGCTTAGCTATGATAGATTAGATAATTTATTGACTTATCCAGCGTGTCGGCAAAGTTTTGCTCGAGATGCACTAATTGAAACGTTGTCATTGGTGGGTTTAGATAAATTAAATAGTGAATTAGAAACGGAAGATGATTGGAGCAACCGTCTATCGGGTGGGGAACAGCAACGCTTAATGTTTGCTCGATTATTACTTAATAAACCCGATCTGATATTATTAGATGAAGTAACTTCCGCATTGGATTTACCAAGCGTTTATCAACTTATTTCGTTATTACAAGAAAAACTGTCTGAAAGTGCTGTGATCTTTGTTTCTCATCAGCCGATACAAAATTATGTTAAATACATGATCAATTTAGATACTACTGTTACTCCGTCAAATCAACAATCAACTAAACTGCGCAGTAATGCTGTTAATATGTTTGTATCTAAGGTTTAAATACTATGTTAAAAAATTATTTATATTGTACTTTATTTATTTTATTGCTAAATTTTCCTCATTTATGTTGGGCAATAACGCCAATTGACACTGATCCTGCAATAGAAACTTACCAATTAGAGAATGGTTTAACCGTTTATCTACAACCACGCCCAAAAGCAGGATTAGAATTAAGGTTAATTGTGCACAGTGGTTCCTTGCAAGAAAATGAAAAGCAACTAGGTTTAGCACATTTTGTTGAACATATGGCATTTAAAGGAACAAAAAATTTCCCAGATAAATCAAGTTTTAAGTCGCTAGAAGAGCATGGTATTCATTTAGGTAGCCATATAAATGCGGCGACCAGCTTTAATTCTACTGTATACCGTTTGTCGTTACCAACTAGTACAGATCAACAGGTAGAAAAGGGATTAATGGTATTATCTGATTGGGCTTATCATATTTCTTTTGAATCGAAAGATTATGAAAGTGAACGCGATGTTATTATCGAAGAATGGCGTTTACGACAAGGTGTGGCTTATCGTATTAATACTATCTTAGATGAATTACGTTATCATGGTAGCTTATATGCTGATCGAGCACCGATTGGTTCGTTAGATATTATAAAAAATGCGCCTGTAGAAGAGGCGAAAACCTTTTATTCCAATTGGTATCAACCTCAAAGAATGAGCCTAGTTGTTGTAGGAAACTTTGATACTAAAGTCGCAAAACAATGGATTGCTAAGTTTTTTGGCCAACGTCCTCGAGGTAATGCACCTGTTGATGTTCCTCAATTAAGGGCTTTTGCATCGCAGAGTGAGCCATTAGTTAAGATTATTCTTGATCGTGAACAAGGGCAAAGGATAATACAATTAGCATTACAACGTAATTTGCCAACAACCTTAAATACACCACAAGGCATAAAAGAAGACGTTTTTGATCTAGTCTGGTTAACACTACTTAATCAACGGTTATCGTTATTGGTAGAAAATCAGATATTGCCTAATTCTCAAGTTAATCAACAAGGGATCTTATTCGATGATAAACGTATGCAATATCTTATTTTTGCACAGCCAAAAGATCAACAGTATTTAGATGCAATAAAGCATCTTTTTACTGAATTACAGCGGATGTCAACCAATCGTGTATCTGAAATTGAATTGCAGCAGATAAAAACGCAAATCTTGACAAAATTAAAACAACAATTAGAAAATGAAAGTAATTATCAAAATGATTATTTAGCTAATCAATTAGTTAACAACATCACCAATAGTTTGCCCATACAAAATAAACAGCAACAATTAACACAAACAGAAAAGATTTTAAAAAAGGTTAATACAGAACAATTGCAAACAATGGTGGCTGAAAGGTTAAATAGTGCTGATTTACGGATTGCTATTATTGGACCTGATAGTGATGAAGAAGCTATTAATATATCTCAAATCAAACAATTATGGCAATCTATTAGGCAAACTCAGCTTGGTGACTTTTCTTTTAAAAAGGTGGACGTTAAGCTTGATATAGTACCGTTAGAGCAAGGAAAGATTAAAACAACCCGTAACATCAGCGAAATAAAAGCATATGAGTGGCAATTAAGCAATGGACTTCGTGTTATTGCTCGTCCTGATAATACTTTATCAAGTGATGTTGAAATATTATTACAAATTCCAGGAGGATTATCCCTAGATACCTATCAACAATTAGGTATTATGCGTTGGTCTCAAAGATTGGCTGAAGCAAGTGGATATGGATCTTATAGTGCAGCAAAATTAAACCAATTTGAACGGCAACATCAAGTTAGCGTTTACCCTTATGCAGAATTACTTTATCATGGTTTACGTGGAAAAGCCCCCAATGATCAATTAGCATCATTATTTAAATTATTCTATTTGAAATTAACAGCGGCTAATTTTGACCCAGAAAGATTAGCTAAGACCAAACAAAAATTGGGCTTGGCTTACGAAAAAAAACCTGTTGAAAGACAATTTTTAGATTTAATCAATAAAAATGCTTTTAACCATGGCGAGCGATTACTCGTTTCGCCAAAAGGACCTTGGATCAATTTTACTGTTGATCAACTTAAACAATACTATTCACAAACGTTTAACTTACCGCTATCAGCTAATATTATTATTTCTGGACGTTTTAATATTGATGACATTAAGCCATTAGTGGAACGTTGGTTTGCAGGTTTACCTGTTGTTGATAGGAAAACGACATGGATAGATAATGGTATCACACCAATTCATCATTCAATGCAAAAAGCCTATCCAATGGCTAGCAGTGATAAGTCGATGGTCAGCATACTTTATTCTGAGCAAAAATCATGGCAGTTGAGTGATCAACTGAAACTTGAATTACTTGATTATATTGTTAATTTAAGGCTACGTCATTATGTAAGGGAACAAGCGTCTGGTGTTTATACGATTATTTTTTCTCAACAATTGATTAAATATCCGACTTCTTATTATTTGGCTAGGTTAAATTTCACCACGGCACCAGATAAGGTTAACGCTTTAACTTTACTGGCTGATAAAGTGATTCAATCAGTAGCACATGATGGTATTACCTTAGATGAACTAGAGCAGGCGAAAAAATCATGGTTACTCGATCATCAAGAAAAGGTGACAAGTTCTACTTATTGGTTAACAGCTATGGCACAAATAGCCGCTGATGGAGATCGTTTTGATGAGTTAAAGACACAACCAAATATCATTGAAGCTATCACATTGGAGGATACCAATCATTTAGCGAAGCAATTATTAGGTAAAAATCCAAAAATTTTCACTTTATTACCAAAAGAAAACAACAGTTTGAATCAATAAAATTATTAATTTTGTTATGGAGTTAAAGTAATAAGCCAGCATATGGGGTATTACTTTTAATCCTATATTTTAGATATTTTTATACGGGTAATCTCTATGTCCTACTCTCATAATTATGATCGGCTTATTGTTTAATCAAACTTTTAGTGACAAAAAGATGCCTTATATAAATAAAAATATGGTTTCCAGTTTAAACCATGAGCCATTAAATTTGCTTAAACAACGGTATTTTATTTATTTTAGGTGTCTAATTATGGCAAGTCTTCTTATTTTGAATCTTCGTTTTCCTAATAAACTAATTTTTATATCTAGGCTGAATTTCTAGATATGAAGGTAAAACTGTTACAATTTATTCTTTATAATAAGAATGATTGTAATTTATAGTTTCAATAAAAAACAAAACAACTTAAGCATAGATAATTTCAGGTAATTGAACATCCCAAGGTTTGTTATCAATATGTTGGACTTTTTGGCAAGCAAAAGCAAGTCCAATTGGTAAAATTTGTTGAGTTTGATAATTTGCTAGTAATCGGTCGTAAAATCCACCCCCCATTCCCATACGATAACCTCGTTGATCGAAAGCAACTAGTGGCGTAAAAACAATGTCGAGTTGATGGTAAGGAAGTACATTTAATACATTTAACTTTGGTTCTAATATACCAAATTTATTTTTTATAAGTTGAGTTTGGCTAGTATATTTTAAGAAGAGTAAATGTTTAGAGGAAAAAGGGTGAATAATAGGTAAATAGACAGATTTATTTTGTTGCCATAAATAGTTAATTATAGGTTGGGTTTCGACTTCGCCATCAAATGATAAAAATATGGCAATATTTTTTGCTTTGTTAATCGCTTGGTGACAGGCAATTTTTTGATATATAACGTGTTGTGCAATGTCTCGTTCACTGGAAGATAATTGTTGCCGTTTTTGACGAATGATTTGCCTTATATTCATCAGTTTTCACTGTTGTTTAAAAGTAAAAGAGTGCTCCAAGATGTCGTTAGGGTCGTAACCCTTGAACCCAAGGTTCAAGGTGAACATTGTGTTTTAATTTTTAGGTTTCCTTACAAGTAAGGCATACACACCAATTAAAAGTCACTCCGTTCTTAAGTTTAGAATATCGGCTCAGGGGACTAACCCATATGGCGATCATCTCAGAGTCGTGTGCTATAATACAAAATTTGACGGATCATACAATATTATTTGTATTAAATTTACAATTCAAGTAGTTAATTATTAGGATTTAGGGCTGAATCGAGTAATTGTTGTAACATTTTTAACCGATCGCCAAATTCATTGCTTTTTTCTTTTTCTTTTGAGAGTTCGTAAGAAATGTTTAGAGCTGCAGTCATAATAAGTTGATCACTGCCAACATGTGGAGACTTTTCTCGTAAATTTGTTAAGCGCGCATCTAAATCTTTTGCGGCATTGTTAAGTGCGTCGACTTCATCAACAGGACAATTAAATTTTAATGTTCGTCCAAAAATTTGAATAGTGACAGCTTGAGTTTCCATATTTAACCTATTGATTCATAAAACGATTAATTTTATCGATAATGTGTTTTTTATCTAGTCCTATTTCTTGCCTTATTTCGCTTTGAGAGCCTTGAGAAATAAACTTGTCAGGGAGTCCAATATTTAAAATATCACATTTTATTTTTTTCGATAATAAATATTCACAGACGGCGCTACCTGCTCCGCCTTTGATACTGTTTTCTTCGATGGTGACAAGTATATTATGAGTTTGGCTAATGTGCAAAAGGACTTTTTCATCTAATGGTTTAACAAAACGCATATCGATAACTGTAGCATTGATTTGTTCTGCAGCTTGTAAAGCTTCGGTAATTAAAGAGCCAAAATTTAGTAAAGCAATATTTTCACCTTGCCGGCACAATTTAGATTGTCCCAAAGGAATTGCTGTTAATGGGATTAATGGCGTTCCAGTGCCTTCACCACGGGGGTAACGTACTGCTGCAGGACCATTATGTAAATAGCCTGTGTAGAGCATTTGTCGACATTCGTTTTCGTCACTCGGTGTCATAATGACCATATTGGGTATGCAGCGTAGATAACTTAAGTCAAATGCACCTTGGTGAGTTTCACCGTCGGCGCCGACAATTCCTGCACGATCGATAGCAAACAATACGGGTAAGTTTTGAATAGCAATATCATGAATCACTTGATCATAAGCGCGTTGCAAAAAAGTTGAGTAAATAGCTACAACAGGTTTTAATTCACTAATTGCAAACCCAGCAGCAAGGGTTACCGCATGTTGTTCGGCTATTGCAACATCAAAAAATTGGTCAGGATAACTATTTGCAAATTTTGTCATACCTGAACCTTCTCCCATTGCAGGGGTTATTGCCATTAAACGTTTATCATTTTGCGCCATTTCGCATAACCAATCGCCGAATACTTGCGAATATGTTGGCGCAACTTTTTGAGTAGTAGGTAATATACCATCATTTGGATTAAATTTTGGTACGCCATGCCATAAAGTCGGATCTTTTTCAGCTGGTGCGTAGCCTTTGCCTTTTTGTGTTATTACATGAAGCAGTTGTGGACCCTTTAATTGGCGAACTTTTTGTAAAGTTGCGACCAATCCATTAATATCATGTCCATCAACAGGACCTATATAATTAAATCCAAGTTCTTCAAATAAGATAGCCGGTGTGACCAATCCTTTTAAGTGTTCTTCAGTTTTTTTAACAAGTTCTTTTAATGGTGGAATATTAGCTAATATCCGTTTGCTATTTTCCCTAAAAGATGTATAGGCTTTACTTGATAAGATTTGAGTTAGATGTTGGTTAAGTGCTCCAGTATTTGCAGAAATTGACATATCATTATCGTTGACAATCACTAGCATATCTGGCTTAACATGACCAGCGTGATTCATTGCTTCAAATGCCATACCAGCAGTTAATGCTCCATCACCAATAATAGCGGCTACTTTTTTACCTGATTGTTTTTTTTGTTCGCTAATTGCAATACCAAGTGCTGCACTAATTGAAGTTGAAGAATGACCTGTGGTTAGCACATCATATTCACTCTCATTACGATGAGGAAATGGATGAAGTCCCCCTTTTTGACGAATAGTGAGCATTTGGTCTCGTCGACCAGTCAAAATTTTGTGAGGGTAAGCCTGATGACCAACATCCCAAATAATTTTATCAAAAGGTGTGTGATAAACATAATGCAAGGCTGTTGTTAATTCAACAACGCCTAGTCCCGATGCTAAATGACCACTTGATTGACTTACGCATGCGAGTAAGTATTGCCTCAGCTCGTGACAAATAGACGATAACTGTGACTGAGGAAAACGTCTTAGATCCTTAGGCGAGTTTATTTGTTTTAACAAAGGGTAATTATCTAAATTCATTATGTAATGTTGTATTTTAGCTAGTTATTAACTATTGCGATTAATAATATAACCAGCAAGTTCCTGTAATGGCTGATTATTATAAGGTATTTGTTTTAGACTATCGATAGCTTGCTGATAGAGTTGCTGGGTTAGTTTTACTGCGCTATCTAGCCCAATTAATGCAGGGTATGTACTTTTTTCATGAGTAATGTCTGAACCTTGTGGTTTACCCATAATAGATTGCTCGCCAATTATATCTAAAATATCGTCTTGAATTTGAAATGCTAGCCCAATTGCCTCAGCATAGCGATCGAGCATTAGCTGATAAGGTTTAGCTATTTCACCGCATGCAAAAGCACCCAAACGGATTGCCGTTTTGATCAATGCTCCTGTTTTATAACAATGTATTTTTTGCAAATGTTCAAGACTAATTGATTGATGTGTGGCCTGTAAATCAAGTGATTGACCAAGGCACATGCCATTAACGCCACTGGCATGTGCAAGTTCAGTTATCATATTAATTTTAGTTTCATCATCGATTAATTTACTTTTTGCTAGCATTGAAAAGGCTAAACTTTGTAAGGCGTCACCGGCAAGTATTGCTTGAGCTTCACCAAATTGGATATGGCAGGTTGGTTTGCCTCGGCGTAAGTCATCATTATCCATTGCAGGTAAGTCATCATGAATTAATGAATAAGTATGAATTGATTCAATGGCAGCAGCGGCTTCATCTAACTTAGAAAGGGGGCAATTAAACATTTGTCCGGTTAAATAGACTAAAATAGGTCGAATTCGTTTTCCACCAGCCAACAAACTATAACTCATTGCTTGTTGAAGTTGAGATGATTCAATTTGTGAAATATAGGTAGTTAAAAACGAGTCAATTCGTTCTTGTAATGGTTTTAAATTATTCATTATCATCATTTGAGAATTCTGAAAGTTCGGCGTCACTATTTTCAGATAATAAAATCTGAATGCGCTGCTCAGCTTGTTGTAACTGCTTTTGTCCTGCTTTTGCTAATTTGATTCCTTTTTCAAACTCATTTAGTGCTTCGTCTAATGGTAGATCACCGTTTTCTAATTGAGCTACAATGGTTTCGAGCTGTTTAAGTGTCTCTTCGAAACTTACTTCTTTGTCTTGCTTTTTTTTTGCCATATTCAATTCCTCTTTGCGTGCGATGAGTATACACTTATTTCCCCTAATCGTGAATCTAGGTTTTGTTTATTTACTCTCATTTTCGTTATTCAATTCATTCATTGATAATAAGGTAATATCTGGATTAATCGGTTTTTTAACTTCGATACCCATTTCACGAAATCGTTCAATTTGTCCAATTACATTGCCACGACCTTTACATAATTTGTTCATGGAATTTTGATAGGTTTGTTGAGCTTTGTCTAAACAATTGCCCAGATTTTCCATATCTTCAACAAAGCCACGCATTTTGTCATATAATTTGCTTGCTCTATCGGCAATAAGTTCAGCATTACGATTTTGATATTAAAACCGCCATAAATTATGGATAGTCCGTAATGCAACTAATAAAGTAGTGGGGCTTACTATCATAATATTACTTTTCAGAGCATCGTTAATTAATGTTGGGTCATTATCTATTGCACTTAAAAATGCTGGCTCGACAGGAATAAACATCAAAATATAATCTAATGAATTAATTCCAATAAGTTTATGATAATCTTTTTGACTAAGTTGTTTTAAATGGTTACGCACAGCCGTTAAATGTTCGGCCATTGCTTTTGCTTTAACGTTTTCGTCATCACTATTAAAATGGCGTTCGTAGGCAACCAAGGTCACTTTAGAATCAATAACTACATCACCTCCTTGCGGTAAGTGAACAATGACATCAGGTTGTAATCGTTGATTGTTTTCGTTGGTTAGATTAACTTGTGTTTCGTACTCATAACCTGAACGTAATCCTGAATTGTCCAGAATTTGACTTAGAATAAATTCTCCCCAATTCCCTTGGGTTTTGTTATTGCCTTTTAACGCATTAGTTAGATTGGTTGCTTCTTTACTCATTTGTTCATTAAGTAGTTGCAAGTTACGGATTTCATGCGTCAGTGTGTGGCGTTCTTTTGCCTCTTCTCCAAAACTATCTTGTACTTGTTTTTTAAAACCTTCTAGTTGCTCTTTTAGTGGCGAAAGTAAAAAATCAAGGCTTTGCTTATTTTGTTGTTCAATCTTTTTGCCACTCTGTTCAAAAATACGATTAGCTAGGTTTTCAAACTGAGTCGTAAGCCGTTGTTCGCTTTGTTCTAGTATGGTTTGTCGTTCATGTGTTGCACTTAACGTTTCTTCTAAACGCGTTTTGAGTTCGCTAATTTTAACATTCTGCGCTAGATTTTGTTGTCGATACTGCTCTAATTCGTGTTCGAGTTGTTTTACTTGAATTATTAAAGTTTGGTTTTCTTCCTTTTTTTGAATTAGTTGTAGATCGAATAGTTGCTGTAAATTATTAATTGTTAATTGAGATTTTATAGCAAACACAAATAACATTAAGGCAACAATCCCAATAATAATGGCAATCCATTCTGTGAATCCTAAAGCATTGAACATAATTAAGCCCTTTCAAAAGTAAATGACATTACATCATTCAAGCTATTACAGTTTAGAGCAAGCATAATTAAACGGTCTAATCCGATAGCAACTCCAGCACAGTCTGGTAGCCCAGCTTCCATAGCGGCCAGTAATTCAATGTCAATATTCTGAGCTGGTAGGTTTTGATTAGTACGATCTAAATTATTTTGTTCAAAACGCATTCGTTGTTCTTGGGCATTAGTCAACTCTTTAAAGCCATTAGCAAGTTCAACACCTTTGTAATAGAATTCAAATCGGTTAGCTACACGATGATCTTCCGGGCTAATAGCGGCTAATGCCGCTTGTGATGATGGAAAGTTAAATACAGCAATAGGTTTGTCTTGACCAATATGTGGTTCAACGCCGAAAGTGAATAAGCATTGTAACAATCCATCTTTATCATAATTATCTGTGTTAAGTCCGATATCAAGCTGATTTGCTGCATTAGCTAAGGTTGCGTGATCGGCTTCCAAAGGGTCAATATTAAGATGTCGTTGAAATGCTTTTTGATAAGAGATGCGTTCAGCAGGTTCACAATCTAAAATAGTTTGTAATAGATCATCGACTTCATTAATCATTTGCATCATATCAAATTGAATGCGATACCATTCTAACATGGTAAATTCAGGGTTATGATAACGGCTGACTTCTTCATGATTACGAAAACATTTACACATTTGATAAATTGGACCACTACCAGCAGCTAGTAAGCGTTTCATATGATATTCAGGGCTGGTAATTAATGACATGTTTCGCCCTTGTTGATCATCGATTTCACCAGGCTTTAAAAACTTAGTGTGAAAAGAGCTTAAATGTACGTCTGTTACTGCATATTGGCTTAAGGTAGGTGTTTCGACCTCTAAAATACAGCGATCAGCAAAAAATTGACGAATTTGAGAAACAATTTTCGCGCGCTTAAGTAAATTATTTATAGGTGCAGAAGGTTGCCAAGTCATAAAAATATCCATGGATTTTGATTAGTTACTAAAAAGAAGTGAAATAGGGCAAAAGCCCTATTTCTTATTGTTGGCGTTCATTTTGCCATATTGAGAACAAATTGTCGTATTTTTCTTGTTGCTGCCAAATATGACGATGTAATGCGGAAAGAATAATTGGGTCTTCTAAAATAGCTAACTGCTTTTCTTTACTCATTTTTTCTAAGTCTATGTGTTGATATTGTTCAATAAGCTCATTGCGTTTTTGTTGGTTTTTATTATTAACTCTATGTCTTGAAGTCGATAAAGCGCAAGTTAGCGCATTATATATAGGATCGACCAACGCCATAACAAAGCCATGCTCAACAAATGCAGTTTCAGTTTTAATTAAATATTCGCCTGTAAGAGTAACAGCTCTTGTAGGATGCGTTTCTTCAGGGGTTAAAAATAGTCCTGCTTTTTTTGCCTTCATGCCGATACTTGAAAGCCCAGATACTCTAATTACTAAAGGTGAAATGGTTAAAGGTATTAATATGGCTATATACCAATAAGTAAATTGTGGATTTAACCAGATAATTACTCCTAACCAGACAATACCTAATAATGAAAGTGGCCAACAAAAATAAAATGATTCACCCCATGTTAAAGCATCGTCATTTCGAGATGGTGATTTCCATTGTATTTTACTGCCCATCCATGCTTTTAGTACAAATTTACTATGAAAGATCATGCGTATTGGTGCTAAAATCATAGACCAGATCATTTCAATTAGTATTGATAAGGTTAATTTAAATATACCACCAACATCTTTTGCTCCAGTTCTGGCTATAATAATACCGTAGCTGAAGAATTTAGGTGCAAACAGTAAAACCATTGTGGTTGATAATAGTTGAATTGCTAATTGTTCGTCCCATCTTGGCCAAGTTGGGTAAAATTGGTTAGGTTGGAAGAAATATTGAGGCTCAGAAATATTAAACACCAATAGTAATAGTGTCGAAAATATTAAAAATATTAGCCACAATAATGAAGAAATATAAGCCATGCCACTAGTTGCAAACATTAAACGATGGGTCAATTTAATACCGCTTTTGAAGATTAGTCTTAAATTAATTAAGTTACCCATACACCAGCGATTATCACGTTTTAAATCTTCAATCATATTACCAGGAAGCTCTTCATAACTTCCATTCATATTATAAGCAATCCAGACGCCATAACCAGCACGACGCATAAGCGTCGCCTCAACTAGATCATGCGATAAAATATGAATTGGACCCTTACGTTTTTGCAATGGCGATAATATGCAATGCTCAATAAAAGGTTTTAAGCGAATCATTGCATTGTGACCCCAATATTGTGCTTCGCTTAGTTGCCAAAAGTGTGTGCCAGAGCAAAATATATCACTATAAATCTGATTGGCAAATTGTTGAATACGTCCGTAAAGTGTCGTCATTCTGACTGATTTTGGTGGTGATTGTAAAATACCTGCTTTAGGTGTCATTTCCATCATGGCGATCATTTTTAAAATACAATCACCTGTCATGATACTATCGGCATCAAGGATCATCATGTATTCATATTGGTGCCCCCAACGACGGCAAAAATCATCAATATTACCACTTTTACGTTTTACTCGGCGTTTGCGATGGCGATAAAAAACGTTGCAACCATTGTTTTGTTTTGCTGCATTAAATTCAGCCCAAGCTTTAAGTTCGTTCACATATAGATCGGGATCGTTAGTATCACTTAATATATAAAAATCACAACAAGCTGCGTGGCCTGTTTCTGCTAAAGATTGATAAGTTGCTTGTAACCCAGCAAATACTCGAGCAACATCTTCATTACAAATTGGCATAACAAGAGCGGTTCGATGTTTTGTGTCGATATGTGATGCTGGATCCTTGGGAATAGGAATAGTGTAACGGTCTTTACCCATGACGGCTAAAATTAGTCCCATAATGCTGGTCCAAAATCCAATAGAGATCCAACAAAACAAAATAGCAAACAGGATAATAATCGCCCCTTGTATGATATAAGGTATTATGCTGTAGATGGCTAATTCAGGATTGATATCCCAATTAGTCATAAAATTGATTTTTTGCCAACTCTGGTATGGTAATAAAGAAGATAGATAAGTGGTTCCATAATATGTTTGTACTACAATCAACGCAAACATAATAAAGCGTCGAATTATAGCTAAAATATTAAAGTTATGTTTTGACTTGGCAATATAGCGCTGGTTCCAGATTTGAGGTTGAATTGAAACGCGTTCAACTTCAGGATAACTTGGTTGTTGTTTTCGGTCATCAATAAAAGAACTAGTATCGCCAATCTGATTTAAGCGATATTTTAAGAACTCAACATCATCAGGTGGTGTTGTATTATGTTCATATTTTTGACGCCAAGCTTCAGCATCAGGTAGATTTGTAAAGTAATCTTTTTTCATATTTTTATCTTATTATAATAATAATGACTATTACATTACTATTGTGCTGGGTATTGCCCGCTCCAAGTTTCAGAAATCACTTCATTGGTTGTTTGCGAAGCAAGTTGTACACGAATATCCGTTGCCTTTTTACTATCTTGGACGTTGAATCTAACAATTACACGCCATCCTTTTATTATTGGATTGTACTGTGAATCACAGCTTACAATAGAGCCGTTAGTAATACTTGAAATTACTTTGACAGGTTCTTTTTCTGATAATGAAGGACCAGCAAAGTCAATCACGTACGCATTAGAGCCATCAAGTTTACGAATTAAATTAGCTTGTTTTATATCGCCGAGTGATAATCGGGTACTAATAGCTCTTGCTGTATTATTAGGATAACGCTGTAATTCATGTAATGAATAATGTAATCGATATTTTATATCAAGCACGTCGCCAGCTTTATATTGTTTTTCTGGCACCCAAAAAGTGACAATATTATCGTTAGTCTCGTCTGCTGTTGGGATTTCAACTAATTCGACTCGTCCTTTTTGCCAATCGCCTAAAATTTCAGTCCAAACGCTTGGTCGTTTTTCATAGTGATCATCGAGATCTTGATAATCATCAAAACCTTTATCACGCTGAATTAAGCCAAAAGCTTTTGGGTTTTCTAAACTATACGATGAAAACGATAGACGTTTAGGGTTATTTAATGGACGCCAGATCCATTCGTTATTATTTGCTAAAATTGATAGTCCATTAGAATCATGCATTGCAGGTCGATAATTTAACAATGGTGATGGTTGATTAGGCCCAAATAAAAACATACTGGTTAGTGGGGCAATGCCAAGTTTTTTTACAGAATCGCGGAAAAAGACCTTAGCTTGAACTGTAACAGTAGTATCAATACTTGGAATCAATGTAATTTTATAAGCACCAGTTACGCTTGGTGAGTCAAGTAATGCATAGATAACTAAATGTTTTTGATTTGGTTCTGGTCTTTCAATCCAGTACTCTTTAAAACGTGGAAATTCTTCACCAGACATTTCTCCAGTGTTAATGGCAAGCCCTCTTGCCGAAAGACCATAGCGTTGATCTTTACCTACCGCACGAAAATAACTGCCACCAAGAGCTGAAAATATTTCATCGTCGGTTTTTGTTGGATTATTAATTGGGTAATGGACTTTAAAACCAGCAAAACCCAAATTTTTAGTATCTAGTTTATCAAGATTAATCTGGCTTAAATCAAAATAGCTAGGATCATATTGTATTGGAGTTATTTGGTTATTAACAATTTCATTAATCTTTATTGGAACATCAAAGTACATTCCTTCGTGATAAAACTCAAGTTTGAAACGGCTTTTTTGATCACCCCAGTAAGCTTTTTTATGATTAAATAGAATTTTTTGGTAATCAGCAAATTGTAAAGATGCTAATTCATTAGGAATATTTTTAGATGGTTGAACATAAGCCTTTTTAGATAGTTTTTCAGCTTTTTCAACTACATCATCAAGCGAAAAAGCCCATGCAGAAAAACTAATACAAGTAGCTGAAGCTAAGCAAAGCACCTTGCAAATTAAAGTTTTATTAAACTTATGAATTGGAAATAAATTGCACATAAAAGACTCGCGTTAGTATTATCTAAAAATATTAAAATAATTGATAATATTGTTTTTTGGATCATCTAAGCATTTCTCAACGTAATCCACTTTCATTTCTTGAAGAATGCTTGGGTTTTCGTTTATTAGGAAGTAAGAATAGTCATCTTTAGTAATCTTTGCTTTTAAGGATGATATATCTTGTTCTGACATTCTAAATTGTGGTCGAAAATATTGTGTTATTTTTGCATTATCTTTTGTATAAATTGCTGCAACGAAATCAGCTGAATATTGGCAATAACTTTTTATATTGTTTTCAGTTGCTTTTATTTTACTTAGTTCCATATTATGTTCGGCTTGGTTTTCCTCAACTACTTTTTTGAGTTGCACATGATACTTTAATTTATATAGTTCATTTAAATAAAAATTCAATACACAAGAGGAGAGGTTATTATCGCCTTTACAATTTAGAATACCTTGTTTAATAATGTAGTTATCGAAGTTTTTATCACCAACAAACCGAATTAATTGATTTTTAGCATCAACAACATAAGGGTCGTTAGTTTCAGTTTGTTGTTTTAATAGAGATAGTTGCTCTGTTTCGGAAATTGGTTCATTATTTTTTAAAGGTAAATTTTTTTTTGCACAACTTGTGACAAGAATAGCAACAAAGGTGCATATAAGGATATTACTTACTTTCATTTATCAAATTCCATGAGCATATTCTTTAGGTTAATTTTAAAGCGAGCAACTTTGCCACTAGTTTAGTCACGTTATTAGTAACAACAGCCACTTATAACGATTATTGTTGTAGCGCGAAATTATATACTCTTATTAATTTAAAAAACACTAGCAGATTAAATTAAATTTATAAAAATTGTACTTTATATACGGTCATTTTTCTCTAATGTTTGCATATTTTTTTATTATCGACCGTAAATTTAGTTTCATGATCAACTGAGGGTTTAAATTTCCCCTTTGCTTTTAAAAAAGCGATTAGTTGCTCTGCATTCATGTTGGATTTTGAACAAGTATGAAATATGGCATCTTCTCCAAACTTACTTTTGATAGCATCAAGTAAAGAAGATTCGGTATAATTGTTTCCATTCATCATATGCAATACTTCGTGTCCATGAATTGACATTATAGCCTCCTTGAATTATTGTTCATTTTAATGATTAATTCATTATTTCTAGCCGCGAAAGATAACAGATATTTTTAATAAGAAAAAGAGGTTTAATATTAAAAATATAATAAAGTTTTAATTATTCCCCCTGATTTACATCGGGGGAAGAAATAACAGCAAAAAAGCTGTAAATTCAAGTAAGAATAATCTTTCTTTTATTTTTTAATTGTTGGCTAATTTTGTAATGATTGATTGATTTTCGCTTTTAACCTGATGAATAACAACAGAGATAGTATCAGCAAGTTTGTAGCAAACCTCATCTTTAATTTTGATGATTCCTTCCTCAGGTAACGAGATAATTTCTTCCTTGACTGAGTGAATCATTGAAAGTGGCACAAATGCAAAAGCGCCTATATCACATAAACGAACTCGAGCACCACCACGATTGATATCGATAATTTCAGCAGAAAAACTTTCACCTACTTTATTTGACAAGTATTGAGCATAAAGGTTTTCAGCCATATCACGTTCTGCATAGCGTAATGTTTTGCGTCTTTCATTCATGTTTTTTAATTGATCTTTATCGGGTGCGATTAATTCTTGTGATCGGATAAATGCTTTGATTAATCGATGGTTGACCATATCACCATATTTACGTATTGGTGAAGTCCATGTTGCATAGGCATCAAATCCCAAACCAAAATGTGGTTTAGGTTCAGTTGAAAAATCAGCAGGGCTTTGGAACTTGCGAAGTTTTGTTGACAAAAATGGAGTGTTGTCGATTATACGACGCAACTTTACGTAACCATCGAAAGATAATAATGATTCTTTATCAAATTCAGTGATTCCGTTGTCATTTAAAAAAGTCACTACTTGTTCAATATATTTATTATCAAAACCTGAATGAATATTAAAAATTCCAAAACCAATTTTATTTTTTAATTGCAATGTTAAAGCTTGGTTAGCTAAAACCATGACTTCTTCTACTATTTGATTTGCAATCCGACGAGACTCTTTAATTATTGATTTAACTTGGCGATTTTCATCAAGTTCAAAACGATAATCTCCATTATCTTTAAAAACTAATGCATGATTTTGCCGCCATGTCATACGAATTTTTGCTAAGTCAGCTAAATGTTTAAGTTGCTGTTTAATAATTGGATTATTAGTTTCTAAATCTTCATTATTTTCTAAAAAATTAGAAACATTGTTATAAGTTAATTTAGCTTTTGATTCAATCCAAGCTGGTATAAAAGTGATCTCATCGCTATTAATATTGCCCGTTTCGTCAATACTCATTTTACATATCATTGCTGGACGTTTTTGATTTGCTTTTAATGAACATAAATCATTGGCAAGCTCTTTGGGTAGCATAGGGATATTAAAATCAGGCAAATAAGTGGTAAAATTTCTGATTTTGGCAATACGATCAAGTTCGCTATCTTGTAATACATAAGCGGTAGGATCGGCAATGGCAACCGTCAATTGATAATCTCCTTGTTCACCTTTTGATATCGCAATAGCATCATCCATATCTTCTGTATCTTCGCTATCGATGGTGAAAAAGTTAACATCGGTTAAATCTTGACGGTTATCAAGTTCAGTAACGTTAATTGATAATGAATCGAACTGTGGGGCGTGAGTTTCTAAATCGTAGCGCGCTAACGTTTTTAGCCAAAGTTGATAAGGTGAATTGCTTTCAGCAACAAAACGAACAATTTCGGCAAGAAATTGATTCTGTTCTTCTTGCAAAGGGTGAGAAACAAGCGTTGCCACAACCCAATCGCCTTCTTTTAGTTTTTCGCTAACTTGCTTGTTTATTTTGCAACGAATGGCTAGATTAGTTGACATATTTTCAGGATAAATAACCATTGCACGATCTTGAAAGCCTATTTTGCCAATAAATTTTTGCAATGCACTTTCAATTAATGATTCAGGTTCAAAAGACTCTTTATCGTTATTACTTATTACTGTCCCTGATACCTTATCACCATTGCAAACTCTTTTCATTTTAGCAATAGGGATGAAATAACTTTTTTTATTATCAACATCTAAAAAACCAAATCCTTTTTCATGAGCTCTAATAGTGCCTTCAACGCGTGGTGTTTGTTCATGGAGTTCTTGTTTTAATTGTGCAAGTAGAGGGTTATTTTGAAACATATGGCTTAATACTAGTTAAAAAGTTGGTGTTAAATTCTATCATATTTATGTAAATTGTGGTTATTGAATTAATCGGTGATGGTATTGAAAATAGACGTATAATAATGCCACTTAAAATAATTGGTCAAATTAGAGTATGAAATTAAACTATAAATTACAGGGTGATGGACAACCGATAGTGTTTTTACATGGGGTGTTTGGTAGTTTAGATAATTTAAATATGATAGCGAAAAATTTTGTGCAGCATTATCAAACCGTGCAAGTTGATCTTCGTAATCATGGGCATTCCCCTTGGTCTGATAAGATAACTTATCAAACTATGGCTGAAGATGTAGCTGAACTTTGTTATGATTTACAATTAAAAGATATAATATTAGCTGGTCACTCAATGGGGGGGAAGGTTGCTTTGCAATTGTCGCAAATGCTTTCAGATTCTATCCAAAAAATTGTTGCTATCGATATTGCGCCTATAAAATATCACCGTTCGGCCAATGCCACTATTTTAAGAGTGTTAATGTATTGCCTTAGTAACCAAATTACCGATAAAAAGCAGATCATCAATTTAATGGAACAAGTAGGGATTAACATGCCAACCATTCTTTTTTTACTAAAATCGTTTAAGAATGATAAATGGTTGTTTAATATTGAAGCAATTAATTCACAATATGCTCATATATGCGATTGGCAAAATATCTCTCCTTGCTTAAAACCCACGTTATTTATTCGGGGAGGTAACTCTACTTATATTACAAATGAAGCTTATCCAGCGATTTTCGAACAATTTCCTAATGCAAAAATTGAAGTAGTTGAAGGTGCTGGGCATAATGTTCACGCTGAAAAAACGTCACAAGTTTTGCAACTTCTACATAACTGGATAGAGGGATGAATGGTATTTAACTTGCAAACATTTAGAGTGAATTACAAAATAATCGTTGCTGCTTGGCAACTTGTTTGTTAGGTGCATTAACCGTTATAACAACCATTTTACACTGAGCATTATAAGTTTTACTGGTGAGCTTATAGTGCCAACCAGAAGGAATAATTTGGTTTGTGGTATAAGGGTAGCTATCAAGTAGCTGAAAAGCAATTTTGTTGGCACGTAAGTAGTTTGTAAAGTAGTGATGTTTATAAAACAATGCTTGTTGGTAATTAACAAATCCTAACATAATAATTGAAAATAATAGCGTTGCTATCATAACTTCAATTAAACTAAAGCCAGCTATTTTTTTCTTTTTGTTATTCACAATAAATAGCCCTTTTTTCTGGGCAATAATCGAGCCAATGACCTTTTTCAACAATCAATCGATTGTTATCAAAATGTGCAAGTGTATATAAATAGAAGCCTTTAGATTCGCCCCTTACTAACACATACTTATCAATTTTTAATAAAGACTTTTTTATACATGCTTTTAATTGATAAGTGGGTTCAGTCATACAATACCAATTTGTTTTAGGAGTTTGCCAATTTTGGGTTATTGCCCAAGTTAAAGATGAACTAGCTTGATTAAATTTTTGATAGTATTGACTTTCCATTAAGATAGTTTTTTGCCACGAGGTAATAAGTATATTAAAACCAATTAATAGCACCAATCCCACAACCATCAAAATAATTACCATTAAAATAGTGCTAAACCCAGACGAAGTATAAATTTGTTTAAAATAGGTTTTCATTTTTGATTATTTCAGTTATGTGATAATTAATCTGCTTGTTTTTTCTTAATTCAGCAGTAACAGATAGACTAATGGCATCGGGTAGCTGTTTTATTGTAAAATCGGTTACTTTGATTTCGTTTGAATCAAATAAGTTTTCCCATTTAGTTCCAAAACAATCTATTGCTCCTGTTTTATAGGCTATATTGTTTTCTTTATAGCGATAGGTAAAAACATCTGACTTTATAGGGGAAAATTTGTCCCAAACCCAAGAATTGCGAATTTCGCTATCGTATCGAAGAACAATACATTTTCCTTGTTTATCGATTTTAATAGCTTTAGCTGTTATTTTTTTGGGGTCATTAGCAATAAAACCAGCTCGTCTTATGTCTTTTTTCATACCAGCTAATCCAAGTTCAATTGCCTGTTGTAAACGTGTTTTTTGATAATATTGCATCATACTTGTTTGTAATTGAATGTAAAACGAGGTTATACCCATAAAAATTAGACTTGATAATATTAAGCTAATAAGCATTTCAAATAAGGAATATCCAGATGCTTTTAACATGGAGGTAAGCCTGTTATATAGCTATTTTCTGCACAGAATCGAATGCGTCCAAATAAAGAAATAAAAATCCTGCTAGTACCTATCTTATTTTTTAATTGGAAAGACATTGTTTGTGCTAAGTTGCGACGACCTAAGATCAAAGCATTTTTATTGTTTAATAATTCACTAATTTCAACAGAATTATCAGGTTTGATAAAATAAAGTACTCCTTCACTGCACGAAGTGGGTTTTTCATCATTAGTGATAGCAATACACCAAGGTGAAGTAAATTGATGAATAATGTAATTCTCATTTTTAATCGACGCTTTTATTTGAACTTCATACAAAAAATAAGCTAACTGTTTGGTTGTATAAGCTAATTCATTACGCAGTTGTTGCTCTTTCCAATGCTCAACGCCTATTGTGACTAAAATAGCACTAATACAAATAGTTATTAACAGTTCTAGTAATGAAAATCCCCAATTTTGCATAATGTTATTTTTTTAAGATCGTAGTAAAGCAAGTGTAGCTTGGAATAAAATAACTAATTATTTATTGCTTTTAATTTGTGATGAGCTACGCAAATAAATTGTACTTTTTTATATTGATAAAACTTTGATAGAAATTAGTTCAAAATCATTCAGGTAGAACATTTATTTTATTAGATATTTTTTTATTTAATGTTTTTGTTTTTTGAAAATATGAATCATCATTATAAAAAAGGCCAAAAACGGTATTGATTGAGAGGATATGATTAAACCACTTAAAAAGCGAGAAAGATTATATTATACTGTCTATCTATTTATTATTTGCTAACGGGCTATAAATTAAAGGAAACTTGAGATGCAACAATTACAAACTATTATTGAAGCAGCATTTGAACGTCGTGCTGAGATTACACCGTCAAATGTTGATACAGTTACACGTGATGCGATTAACCAATGCATTGCTTTATTAGACAGTGGTAAAATGCGTGTCGCAGAAAAAATCAATGGTGATTGGGTAACTCATCAATGGTTAAAAAAAGCGGTTTTGCTCTCTTTCCGTATTAACGAAAACCAACTGATTGATGGCGGTCCGACTAACTATTATGACAAAGTGCCATTAAAATTTGCTGAATATGATCAAGCAAGATTCCAACAAGAAGGTTTCCGTGTTGTTCCATCTGCTATTGCTCGTAAAGGTGCCTATGTTGCTCGAAATACTGTATTAATGCCATCTTATGTCAATATTGGTGCTTATGTCGATGAAGGTACGATGGTTGATACATGGGTAACTGTTGGTTCTTGTGCGCAAATTGGTAAAAATGTTCATTTATCGGGTGGTGTTGGTATTGGTGGTGTTTTAGAACCGTTACAAGCTAACCCAACCATTATTGAAGATAACTGTTTTATTGGTGCACGTAGCGAAATTGTTGAAGGCGTTATTGTTGAAGAAGGTAGCGTAATTTCAATGGGTGTATTTATTGGTCAAAGTACTAAAATATATGACCGTGCAACTGGTGAAATTCACTATGGACGTGTACCAGCTGGTTCAGTAGTTGTTTCTGGCAACTTACCGACAAAAGATGGCAAATATAGTCTTTATTGTGCAGTTATTGTGAAAAAAGTTGATGCTAAAACTTTAGGTAAAGTAGGTATCAATGAATTGCTTCGTACTATCGATTAATTCACGCTTATATTTTAAAGTCGCCTAAATTATTGTTAGGCGACAATTATTCTATTTATTAACTAGATAATTTTAGTTTTATAACCATTAGAAGAGGAGAATTTATGCCTTCTTTTGATATCGTTTCAGAAATTCAAATGCCAGAAGTTAAAAATGGTGTTGAAAATGCCACTCGAGAGTTAGCTACTCGTTGGGACTTTAAAAATGTTGAAGCATCGTTTGAATTAAATGAAAAAAATGAAACGATTAAAGTAACAAGCCAATCTGATTTCCAAGTACAGCAACTGCTCGATATCCTGCGTGATAAGCTAGCTAAACGTGGTATTGATGGTGGTGCACTTGAAATTCCTGAAGAAATGGAGCACAGCGGTAAACTTTATAGCATTACGGTTAAGCTTAAGCAGGGTATTGATAAAGAGCTAGCTAAAAAAATTGTAAAAGCGATCAAAGACAGCAAAATTAAAGTGCAAGCTCAAGTTCAAGGTGAACAAGTTCGTGTTACAGGTAAATCACGTGATGATTTACAAACTACTATGGCATTAGTTAAAAATAGCGAATTTGGTCAACCGTTTCAATTTACCAATTTTAGAGATTAATGTGTTATTGAGTTGATATTGCCAACAATTGTCGGCAATATTATCCCTTGAACTTTGTAAAAAATTTCAGAAAAGACAGCGTTTGAATAAGGGGATGCAATAACTATTATGATGTTTTAAACCTGAATGTAAGTAGATAAAAAACGAGATTTTTTGTAAATACGTTATGCTGTCTGCTTGTCTATCCTCTTAATTATAACAATATTTATTATGATGAAAAAAGTAGCTATATATTTATTTTTTCTTATCTTTTCTGGGCATTTGTTTGCACAAGAACCTAATAGCGAAGTAAAGGAAATAAAGAAAGTTTTTATTGATAATCTATTATCAAAAATGACGCTTCAAGAAAAAGCGGGACAATTGCGCCTAATTAGTGTTGGTGGTGATCTAACGTTAGATAAAGTACTTGATAAAATCGAAGCAGGTGAAATTGGTGGCATTTTTAATACTGTTGTCGAACCTGACCTTTCTCAAATGCAGGAGCGTGCTCTAAAATCTCGCAATAAAATTCCTCTATTTTTTGGTTTTGATATAATTCATGGACATAGAACTATCTTCCCGATTAATTTAGGTATTGCATCCACTTGGGATCGTAGTGCAATTGCAAAAGCTGCTGAAGTATCAGCTGACGAAGCTACCTCGGATGGGGTAAATATAACTTGGGCGCCAATGGTTGATATTACACGTGATCCTAGATGGGGGCGTGTGTCTGAAGGGTTTGGTGAAGATCCTTATTTAACCTCAGAAGCTGGGCGTATTTTTGTTGAAAAGATGCAAAAGCAATCGCTTGCCGATAAAAAATCATTGGTGGCATCAGTAAAACATTTTGCACTTTATGGCGCAGTTGAAGCAGGGCGTGAGTATAACAGTACGGATATGAGCGAACGCAAAATGTTCCAAGAATATCTTGTGCCTTATAAAGCAGCAATTGATGCAGGTAGTCGAGCTGTGATGGTTTCGTTAGTGAGCGTTAATGGTATTCCAGCAACGGGGAATCATTGGTTGTTAACCGAAGTACTACGGAATCAGTGGCATTTTGATGGTGTTGTTGTTAGTGATCATGGAGCTATTCGTGAACTTATAAATCATGGCGTAGCTAGTGATCCGAAAGATGCTGTACGTGTTGCGATTAAAGCTGGCATTGATATAAGTATGAATGATGAATATTTCTTACAATTTTTGCCTGAATTAGTCGAAGAAGGTGCCATTACAGAAGATGAAATAAACCAAGCTTGTCGTCATGTACTTGAACTTAAATATGATATGGGGTTATTTAGTGATCCTAATCGTAATTTAGATCCAAAATTAGATATCGATACAATGTTTGCTGATAATCGATTACATCGTGAAGAAGCTCGTGATGTGGCACGCCGCAGTATTGTGTTATTAAAAAATGAGAATGAGATATTACCGCTAGCTAAAAATAAGAAAATTGCGGTGATTGGTCCATTAGCTGATTCAAAACGTGATATTTTGGGAAGTTGGTCGGGAGCTGGGCGTGCTAATTTAGCGGTAACTCCATTAGAAGGTATTAAAAATGCAGTTAAAAATCCTGAATCAATTAGCTATGCATTTGGTGCCAACCTTTCTGATGATGAAAATTTATATCGGTTTTTAAATTTATACGGAGAAACATCTAAATTTGATAATCGACCAGCCGATAAAATGATTGCAGAAGCGGTGAAAATAGCTAAAAAAGCTGATATTGTTATTGCTTTTGTTGGTGAAGCAGAAGGAATGGCTCATGAGTCATCAAGTCGAACAGATCTATCTTTGCAAGCAACTCAAAAACAATTAATTAAAGCAATGAAAAAAACAGGTAAACCTTTGGTCATTGTCTTAATGAATGGTCGTCCTTTAACATTATCTGAAGAGTATGCTCAAGCTGATGCTATGCTTGAAACTTGGTTTTTAGGAACTGAAGGAGGTAATGCCATTGCCGATGTACTATTTGGTGACTATAACCCTTCGGGTAAATTACCCATGTCTTTTCCTTATAATGTTGGGCAGATCCCAGTCTATTATAGCCATTTGAATACAGGCCGTCCTCGTGGTACGGAAAATATGGGCAAATATACAACCTCGTATTTTGATAGTCCTAATGAGCCGTTATTCCCCTTCGGGTTTGGTTTGAGTTATACCAATTTTACGATGGACTTTTCATTATCAAGTACTAAAATGAATCGAGATGGTGAAATTATTGTCACCGTTAATGTTGAAAATACAGGGAATAGAGAAGGTATGCAGACCGTCCAGCTTTATTTGCAAGATGTGACAGCGTCGGTTAGCCGCCCAGTGAAAGAGTTAATTGGTTTTGATAATATTACTTTAAAACCGCACACTAAGGGGCAAGTAAAATTTGTGATTAAATATGATATGCTGAAATTCTGGAACAATAAAATGCAATATGTTGCCGAACCAGGAAAATTTAATGTGTATATAGGTAGTGATTCGACAACTCAGGACAAGCAAACATTTACTTTGCTTGATTAATACTTGTTAAGTAATTTGGGTAATTTTCACATAGGATAATGCTGTGCAAAATGATATTACTTTTTATCAACGTTTTAAGTCTGATATTTTAGCTGGTTTAAAAGTCATTACCATTCGAGATAAGAGTGAATCACATTTTAAAGTTGGTGATAAGCTTCGTGTTGGAACTTTTGAAACTGATGAGTATTTTTGTACAATTAAAATAGTTAATATTACACAAATTACATTTGATCAACTTACCGAAAACCATGCCCAACAAGAGAATATGACTTTGAGTGATTTGAAAAAAGTAATTTCTGACATATACCCCAATGAAAATCATTTTTTTGTAATTCATTTTTCGCTCTTATAATAAAAAAGACGCATTGTTAATGCGCCCTATTTATTTTTATAACTAGCAAAAAACTATTGATTTATAGGTAGCACATCTAAAATTAGACCATCCACAGCAATAATTTCAACACGCTGCCCAACATTAAGATCTTCAACGCATCTTGCCGACCATGTTCCATCTTTGATTTTTACTCGACCTGAGCCATTAACAATAGCATCTGTGACAACTGTTTTAATACCAATTAAATCTTGTTGTGGCTGATTGATTTCGCCTTTATTTGATTTATCTTTACCTTGCTTTTTGAGCCAAAGCCACCAAAGATAAGCAGATACAAGCGTTAGAATTGCGAATAAAATCCACAAAATTGGCCAAGAAAGAGGTAAAATCCAAGCAATTAAACCAACAATAATGGCAGCAATCCCACTCCAAAGCCCGTATCCGCAGGTACCAAGTAATTCTATAATCAGCAAAATACCGCCTAAAGCAATAAATACCCATTGAGGCGAATTATAGAAAACCATAAAAAAATCAGTCATGATCAATTACCTTTAAGATTCATTCAGTAAAAATCTTAAACATAGCGTTTATAGATTTTGTCAAAAAGTTTCAGGAAACACTATGTTTAAGTATAAAATTTGATTTTTATTTAGTATTTTTAATTATTTCATTAATGCCTCCAAGGCTGTCCATGATCCACAAAATTGGCCAAGAAAACGGTAAAATCCAAGCAATTAAAACAATAATAAAAGTAGCGATCCCACTCCAAAAACCATATTTGCCGGTATCGAGTAATTTTATAACTAGCAAAATACCACCTAGAACAATAAATCCCCAATAAGGCGGATTATAGAAAACCATCAAAAAACCATTCATTATCAATCACCTCTAAGATTCATTCAGTGAAATTTCTAAATATAGAGTTTACGATTTTGTTAAAAAGTTTTCAGGGAACACTTTGCCTATGTATAAAATTTGATTTTTTATTTCGTGTTTTTAATCAATTCAGCAATACCGCCAATGCTACCCATTAAACTTGACGCATCAAGTGGCATCATAATCACTTTACTATTATCCGATGAACCAATTTGTTGTAATGCTTCAGTATATTTTTGGGCAACAAAGTAGTTAATAGCATTAATATTACCTGCAGCAATAGCATCGGATACCATTTGAGTTGCTCTTGCTTCTGCTTCGGCAGCACGTTCACGCGCTTCGGCTTGTAAAAAGGCAGATTGTCTTTCACCTTCTGCTTTTAAAATTTCAGATTGTTTTTCACCTTCAGAGCGTAAAATCGCTGCTTGACGAACACCTTCTGCTTCGAGAATTTCGGCACGTTTATTACGTTCTGCTTTCATTTGCGCATTCATCGCAGCAATCAATTCTGCTGGTGGGCGAACATCTCGAATTTCGATACGGGTAATTTTGATTCCCCATGGACTTGTTGCCTCATCGACAATACTTAGTAACTTAGAGTTAATATGATCACGTTGTGATAACATTTCATCCAATTCCATGCTACCTAAAACAGTACGAATATTAGTCATCATTAAATTAATGACAGCACGCTCTAATTGATTTACTTGATATGCAGCCCTTGCTGCTTCTTGTACTTGGATAAAGCAAACAGCATCAATTTGCACATTAGCATTATCTTTTGAAATGACTTCTTGTGATGGAATATCGAGTACTTGCTCCATCATATTAATTTTACGACCAACACCATCCATAAACGGAATAATGATATTTAAACCGGGTTCAAGTGTATGGGTATATTTACCAAAACGTTCAATAGTATATTGATAACCTTGGGGAACAATTGTAATTGCCTTTAAGACAGTAATTAACGCAAGCAAAACAATAACACCAATGACGATATAAAATACTGGCATAGTTCAAAAATCCTTATAATTTTTTATAATAAAAATGAGTCAACCATTTTATAGATTATTAAATTTTTTGCCTAGTTATAAATGCGAAGTTTGTTTTTAAAAATAAATAATCTCTTGACAGTGTGCTAGTAAACTAGTTTAATAGTACAAAATTTATTTTTAATCGATAAAAATTATGAAAGCACAATATTTACATCTTATTACTCGTCAATTCACCAGCTTTGGTTGGTGGTGCGTTACCTTTTGCGGGTGATGTAATGATGTATTGTCTTTTTTACACAACCCGCTTTATGCGGGTTTTTTAGTTTTTTGGATGTTAAACGAATCAGCTAAATAAAAATTTAAATGTAGAGAGCCAACAATGAATAAGCCGACATTAACACAAATAACCCAAACCATCGGTTATTATCAAGATCCAACCCAAGTGTTTTATCAATTGTGCGATAGTAAACCGGCAACGTTGTTACTAGAATCAGCCGAAATTGATAATAAGCAAGGAATTAAAAGTGTCATGATTGTCGATAGTGCATTACGTATTTCGGCAATAAATAATGAAGTGACTTTTAAGGCATTGACCACAAATGGTGAAAAGCTATTACCTTTATTACAACAGGCTTTTACAGACAAGTTAGATAATGTACAAGTGGATGAACAAACACTTAAATTGGTATTTCCCACTATTGATAGTATGCAAGATGAAGATTCAAGATTAAAGTCGCTATCAGTTTTTGATGCATTACGCACATTATTGACTATTGTGAATATCCCTGAACAATGTGGTCAAGATGCGATTTTTGTTGGTGGGCTATTTTGTTACGACCTTGTCGCTGGATTTGAAAACTTACCTAATTTACCTACAGAGCAGCGTTGTCAAGATTTCTGTTTTTATTTAGCTGAAACAATATTAGAAATAAATCATAAAGATCATAAATCCATTTTAAAAACGACGGTTTTCACTTCTGATTTAAAAGAAACTGAGCGCTTAACACAACGGTTAGCTAATTTACAAGCAACATTAAATAGCCCAATGAAAGCCATTCATACTCAGTCCCTTGCTAATATCGATGTGACATGTAATAAAAGTGATGATGATTTCAATACAGTTATCAAAAAAATGCAAGATGCAATTGAGCAGGGGGAAATTTTTCAAGCAGTACCTTCACGGCGTTTTAAATTACCTTGCCCTGAACCATTATCGGCTTATCAGATATTAAAAAACAATAATCCAAGCCCTTACATGTTTTATATGCAAGATAGTGATTTTGTGTTATTTGGGGCCTCACCTGAAAGTGCACTTAAGTATACTAAAGCAACTAATCAAGTTGAAATCTACCCAATTGCCGGTACTCGTCCACGTGGATTAACTACAAATGGTGAAATTGATTTTGATTTAGATAGTAGGTTAGAACTTGAAATGCGCACCGATAAAAAAGAACTAGCCGAACACTTAATGTTAGTTGATTTAGCTCGCAACGATTTAGCGCGTATCTGTAAACCCGGTACTCGTTATACTAAAGATTTGTTAAAAGTGGATCGTTACTCTTTTGTGATGCATTTAGTTTCGCGTGTGGTTGGTCAGTTACGCAGTGATTTAGATGCGCTTCATGCTTATCAAGCCACTATGAATATGGGAACATTAACAGGAGCACCCAAAGTTCGTGCGATGCAATTAATTGCTGAATCAGAAAAAGTTAAACGTGGTAGCTATGGTGGTGCTGTTGGCTATTTTACCGCGAATGGCGATCTTGATACCTGTATTGTGATTCGAAGTGCCTATGTCGAAGATGGCATAGCGACAGTACAAGCTGGCAGTGGTGTGGTGCTAGATTCAAAGCCACAATCAGAATCTGATGAATCACGTAATAAAGCACGTGCAGTTATTCGAGCTATCATGGTAGCGCATAATGTAGAAGGTGTATTCTAATGGCTAATATCTTATTTATTGATAATATTGATTCTTTTACTTATAACTTGGTCGATCAATTACGTAATAGTAAGCATTGTGTGACGATTTATCGAAATACTATCCCTGCAAATGTAATTATTGAAAAATTGTCACAAATGCAAAACCCTATTTTAATGTTATCACCAGGTCCAGGAGCGCCAAGTGACGCTGGATGCATGCCAGAACTGTTAAAACGTTTAAAAGGTAAATTGCCTATTATTGGTATCTGCCTTGGTTATCAAGCTATTGTGGAATCCTATGGTGGAGCGATTGTGCCAGCTGGCGATATTTTGCATGGTAAGGCATCTTTAATTGAGCATGATGAGCAAGCGATGTTTAAAGGATTACCAAATCCGCTACCGGTGGCTCGTTATCACTCTTTAAAAGGTGAAAATATTCCAAAAACACTAACCATCAATGCGCTTTGCAATAATATTGTAATGGCAGTTCGTAATGATGAGGATCGGGTTTGTGGTTTTCAATTTCATCCAGAATCTATATTAACCATTCAAGGTGTAGAATTATTAGAACAAACTATTAAATGGGCACTAAATCCTCCACAAAAACAAGAGAAGCCAAAACAGGAGGCTATTGTTGATAAGCAAGAGTATAATATTCAACCTATTGTTAATAAATTATATTTAGGGCAAACCCTTACACAAGAGGAAAGTAAAATACTATTTAATTTAATTATTCAAGGTAAGATTGAACCAACTGTATTGGCTACCGCAATAATTAGTATGAAAGTTCGTGGTGAAAAACCGGATGAAATAGCAGGGGCAGCTTTAGCATTGCTTGAGAATGCCGATCATTTTGATTCTCCAGATTATGATTTTACTGATATTGTTGGTACTGGGGGTGATGGCACCAATAGCATTAACATCTCAACAGCTAGTGCTTTTGTGGCTGCAGCATTAGGTTATAAAGTGGCTAAACATGGTAATCGTGGTGTATCAAGTAAATCAGGCTCTTCCGATGTGCTTTCTGCCTTAGGCATTAAATTAAATATGTCAGCACAAACATCTCGTCAGGCATTAGATGAACTTGGTGTGTGCTTCTTATTTGCCCAGCAATATCATTCAGGTTTTCGCCATGCAGCACCAATACGCCAACAATTAAAAACTCGGACCATTTTTAATGTGTTAGGACCATTGATTAATCCATCTCGTCCTAAACGTATTTTATTAGGCGTGTATCATCCAGATTTGATCCAACCGATTGCTGAAACATTAAAAATGCTTAATTATAAACATGCTTATGTGGTGCATGGCGCAGGTATGGACGAGGTTGCTATTCATGGCGAAACTGACGTTGCTGAAGTTAAAGATGGTAAAATTCGATATTTTACGCTTAAACCTGATGATTTTGGCTTGCCAACATTTACCTTAAAAGATATTGAAGGGGGTACACCTGAGCAGAATCGTGATATGTTAATTGCCATTTTACAAGGTCACGGAAAACCAGCACACCAATCAGCAATTGCCGCTAATGTTGCGATGTTAATGAGCTTATTTGGCGAGTCAAATTTAAAACAAAATGCACAACGGGCAATTGAAATGATGCAAAGTGGTAAACCTTATGCATTATTACAACAACTAGCAGCAAGATAATAAGTGGAGAATAACATGGCAATTGCAGCATTAGTAAAAAATGTTGAAATGGCAACAGTATTGAAAAAAATCATTGAAGATAAACAAACATGGTTAACTGAGCAGTTAGCAGTAAAGCCAATTAATACCTTTAAATCAGCGATATTCCCTAGTGATCGCAATTTTTATCAAGCGTTAAATCAACCTAAAACGGTTTTTATTTTAGAGTGTAAAAAAGCGTCGCCATCAAAAGGATTGATTCGGGATGATTTTGATCCAACCGCTATTGCTAAAGTTTATAAAGATTATGCTTCAGTAGTTTCAGTATTGACTGATGAAAAATATTTTCAAGGTAGCTTTGAATTTTTACCCATAGTTCGTAATGAAATCACACAACCCGTGCTTTGTAAGGACTTTATTATTGATGAATATCAGATCTATTTAGCGCGTTATTATCAAGCTGACGCAGTACTATTAATGCTATCTGTATTGACGGATGATGAATATCGTCATCTAAGTAACATTGCTCATAAGCTAAATATGGGTATTTTGACAGAAGCTAGTACTGAAAACGAAGTTGAAAGAGCCATCCAATTGGGTGCGAAAGTAATCGGTATTAATAATCGTAACTTAAGGGATTTGACGGTTGATCTAAATCGGGTAAAAGCCTTATCCAAATCAATTCCTAACGATCGCATTATTATTAGTGAATCGGGTATTTATACTCACAATCAGGTTAAAGAACTGAGTCGTTTTGCAGATGGATTCTTAATTGGTAGTGCGTTAATGTCTGAACCAAACTTAACTTTGGCAATTCGCAAGGTGATGTTAGGCGAAAATAAAGTATGCGGTTTAACACGTCCCGAAGATGCTGTTAGTGCTTATCAAGCTGGTGCAGTTTATGGTGGTTTGATTTTTGTTACAAATTCAGCACGTTATATACAGCCAATTAAGGCTCGAAAAGTTATTGTTGCAGCACCGCTTAATTGGGTTGGTGTATTTCGAAATGAAGAGATCGAAACAGTAGTTCAAATAGCAAAACAGTTATCCTTGTATGCTGTCCAACTGCATGGTAATGAAGATGAAAACTATATCGAAATGTTGCGACAAGAATTACCCAGAACTTGCCAAATTTGGAAAGCATTAAGTATTGGTAGCACCGTTCCTGAACATAATAATCTCTTAATCTCACGTTATTTGTTTGATAACGGGGATGGTGGTACAGCTGAATGTTTTGATTGGACAATGCTCACTAATCATAATTTAAATAATGTCATTCTAGCAGGGGGTATTAACTCAAAAAATATAAGGTCAGCTTTAGCAACTGGGGTGATAGGCGTTGATCTAAACTCTGGTGTTGAAATATCCCCAGGAATTAAAGATAAACAAAAAATCCAAGCTGTATTTGAACAAATTTAATTTTTATTTAAAAAAAAGGAATAGTTATGTCTAAGTTAAATCCTTACTTTGGCGAATTTGGTGGGCAATATGTTCCTCAAATATTAATGCCAGTGCTTGAACAACTTGAAGATGCTTTTATCTCTGCAGTCAACGATCCAAACTTTCAGAAAGAGTTTAACGACTTATTAGTTAACTATGCTGGTAGACCAACAGCATTAACTTTATGTAAAAATCTAACGGCAGGCACCAAAACCAAGCTTTACTTAAAACGAGAAGATTTAGTGCATGGTGGTGCACACAAAACTAACCAAGTTTTAGGACAAGCATTGCTTGCTAAAAGAATGGGCAAAACTGAAATTATAGCCGAAACAGGTGCAGGGCAACATGGTGTTGCTTCGGCTTTAGCCTGCGCACTACTTGGCTTAAAATGCCGAATTTATATGGGTGCAAAAGATGTTAAACGCCAAGCACCTAACGTATTTAGAATGCGGTTGATGGGCGCAACAGTCATCCCAGTTGAAACTGGTTCAGCGACTTTAAAAGATGCGTGTAACGAGGCATTACGTGATTGGTCTGGCAGTTATGAAAAAGCGCATTATATGTTAGGTACTGCAGCAGGTCCGCATCCTTTTCCAACAATTGTACGTGAGTTTCAACAGATGATCAGCCGTGAAGCTAAACAACAAATCCTTGAAAAAGAAGGACGTTTGCCTGATGCAGTAATTGCATGTGTTGGTGGTGGTTCAAACGCAATTGGTATGTTTGCTAATTTTATTGATGATAAATCCGTCAAATTAATTGGTGTAGAGCCAGGAGGTCATGGGATTGAAAGTGGCGAACATGGCGCTTCGTTAAAGCATGGTAAGCTTGGCATCTATTTCGGTATGAAATCACCGATGATGCAAACGGAAGAAGGACAAATTGAAGAATCTTATTCAATATCGGCAGGGTTAGATTTTCCATCAGTTGGTCCACAGCATGCGTATTTAGATAGTATTGGTCGTGCTGATTATGTTTCAATTACTGATGATGAAGCGCTTGATGCATTTAAAGCGTTATCACGGCATGAAGGTATTATTCCTGCGTTAGAATCATCACACGCATTAGCTTATGCTATGAAAATGATAAAAGAAAATCCAACTAAAGAACAGCTACTAATAGTTAATCTGTCAGGGCGTGGCGATAAAGATATCTTTACCGTTTATGATATTTTAAAAGCAAAAGGAGAAATAGAATGAGCCGTTATCAAAAACTGTTTGCAACATTAACAGCCGAAAAACGAGGTGCTTTTGTTCCTTTTGTTCCAGTTGGTGATCCAACGCCAGAACTGTCATTTAAAATCATTCAAACTTTAATTGAATCTGGCGCTGATGCACTAGAGCTAGGGATCCCATTTTCAGATCCTATGGCCGATGGTCCAACTATTCAAAATGCCAATATTCGGGCATTTAAAGCAGGAATAACAGTTGAAAAGTGTTTTGAAATTTTAACCAATGTCAGAGCGCAATACATCAATATTCCAATAGGATTACTTATTTATGCTAATTTAGTTTTCAAAAATGGTATCGACGACTTTTATGCCAAGTGTGCCAAAGCGGGAGTTGATTCAGTATTGATTGCTGATTTGCCAGCTCAATATGCACAAGAATTTACAGTGGCCGCCGAAAAATACAATATAGCACCGATTTTTATTTGTCCACCAAATGCTGATGATAAAGTCATTCAAAGTATTGCTAAGCAAGGCAAAGGTTATACCTATTTGGTATCACGAGCAGGTGTTACTGGTGCTGAAAATCGAGCTAACAAACCGCTTACCCATCTGATCAAAAAATTAGTTGAGTTTGGCGCTCCACCTGCGTTACAAGGGTTTGGTATTTCAGAACCGACTCAAGTTAGCGAAGCGATTAAATCCGGTGCAGTTGGGGCAATTAGCGGATCGGCAACAGTAAAAATTATTGAGAAAAACCTCGACAATCCCGAACAAATGCTTAGCCAATTAGCCAAATTTGTTCAATCAATGAAACAGGCAACTAGCAAGTAATTTATATTACTTTATAGTACTAAATAGTGGGCACAATAATAGGCTTGAAAATGGAATTATTGTGCCAATATAAGTTAAACAATTATGCTTAAGTTAAGTGGTATATATATTAAAATTGACGTGTAACATATTTTTAATAATTTTAATTTTACTGATAAAATCGGTGTGATTTGCAGTTGCATTTTATTTAAAATGCCGTATAATTCTCATTCATCTATCGCGGGGTGGAGCAGCTTGGTAGCTCGTCGGGCTCATAACCCGAAGGTCGTTGGTTCAAATCCAGCCCCCGCAACCACTTAAATTTTCATTCATAAACCAATCTATCCTGTTATTGTCTGAAAGTTCGAATAAAGTGGCTTCATTATAGTTAGTTTTTGAATGTAAGCCTCGCATGTCGAGGTTTTTTTTCGTGTAGTGATTTAAGCGTAAGTTTAAAAAGAATGTTGGGCTTTATGCCCTTTTTTATTTTCTGCTGTGGAGGTTTGTTTGGCTAATATAGAACAACAATTAACCGATATTATCCAAGAGCCAGTTAATGCACTTGGTTTTGAATTAGTCGGAGTTGAATATATTCGTGGTCGTTATCCTATACTACGAGTCTATATTGATAGTGAAAATGGTATTACGGTTGATGATTGTGCTGATGCAAGCCGTCAAATCAGTGCGGTGCTTGATGTAGAAGACCCGATCAAAGATGCTTACAATCTTGAAGTTTCATCACCAGGAATGGACAGACCTTTGTTTACGCTCGAGCATTATCAGCGGTTTATTGGTGAAGAAGTTACAGTCAGTCTACGTATACCTGTTGCTAATCGCCGTAAATGGAAAGGACAAATTAAGTCTATCGATAGCCAAATGATTACATTAATTGTAGATGATAAAGATGAAGTATTTGCTTTTAGTAATATTCAAAAAGCGAATATTGTACCTAATTTTAACCTTAAATAGAGTACGGATGTAAAGGATGAATAAAGAAATTTTAGCTGTTGTTGAAGCTGTATCAAACGAAAAAGCACTTACGCGTGATAAAATTTTCGAAGCTTTAGAAACCGCATTAGCAACGGCCACAAAAAAGAAGCATAATGTTGATATTGACGTTGTTGTTAAAATAGATCATAAAACAGGTGATTACGATACTTTCCGCCGTTGGCTTGTTGTTGATGAAGTTACGCAACCAACTAAAGAAATGACATTAGACGCTGCACAATACGAAGACCCATCTGTTAAACTTGGTGATTACGTTGAAGAGCAAATTGAATCCGTTGCTTTTGACCGTATAACCACACAAACAGCAAAACAAGTTATCGTACAAAAGGTACGCGAAGCTGAGCGTGCAATGATCATTGACATGTTTAGAAATCGTATTGGTGATATTGTGACTGGAATTGTCAAAAAAACCAATCGCGATAGCGTGATTCTTGATTTAGGTAACAATGCAGACGCAATGATGTCACGCCATGATATGTTACCGCGTGAAAACTTCCGTATAGGCGATCGTGTCCGTGGTATTTTATATCTTGTAGAACAAAATAATAAACCTGCACAACTATGCATTAGCCGTTCAAACCCTGAAATGATGGAAGAGTTATTCCGCATTGAAGTCCCTGAAATTGGTGAAGAGATGATTGACATCAAAGGCGTGGCTCGTGATCCTGGCTCACGTGCTAAAATCGCAGTTAGTAGTAATGATCGTCGTATTGACCCTGTTGGTGCTTGTGTTGGTATGCGTGGTGCGCGCGTACAAGCAGTATCTAATGAATTTGGTGGAGAACGTATTGACATTGTTTTATGGGACGATAATCCTGCACAATACGTAATTAATGCTATGGCGCCGGCAGATGTTGTTTCAATTGTTGTTGATGAAGACAAACACACCATGGATGTAGCCGTCAATGCTGAAACTTTACCACAAGCCATTGGTCGAAATGGTCAAAATATCCGTTTAGCTTCACAGCTTACTGGCTGGACTCTAAATGTGATGAGTAACGAAGATTTACAAGAAAAACATCATGCAGAATCTTTTGCTGCAATCAATAATTTGATGAAACATCTTGATATTGATGAAGGGCTTGCACAGTTATTAGTTGAAGAAGGCTTTACCTCACTTGAGGAACTTGCCTATGTGCCAGTTGACGAATTGCTTGAAATTGAAGAACTTGATGAAGATCTTGTTGAAGCTTTAAGAACGCGAGCAAAAGATGCATTAACAACACTTGCACTAGCAAATAGTGGCGAAAAACAACCAGCTCAAGATTTGCTAAATCTACCTGGTATGACACAAGAGTTAGCTTATCAATTAGTACAACATGACATCATTACTTTGGAAGATTTAGCAGAACAAGGTACTGATGATTTAGCTGAAATTGAAGGTATAACAAACGAACAAGCAGGCGATTTTATTATGGCTGCTCGTAATATTTGTTGGTTTGCAGATGAATAATTGAGGAAAAGTAATACATGACCAAAGTATCAATAGAAACACTGGCTCAAGAAATCAATACACCAGTGCAAACACTTTTGCAACAGTTTGCTGATGCAGGTATGAAGAAATCTGCAACAGACACTGTCACACAAAAGGAGAAAGAAGCTTTGCTTGCTCATTTAAAACCTCAGCAAGGTCCAACAAAGTTAACATTGCAACGTAAGACGCACTCAACCTTAAATGTGTCGAGCGGTGGTGGCAAAAGCAAAGAAATAAAAGTAGAAGTTCGTAAAAAACGAACTTTTGTTAAACGCGATCCAGCTGAAATTGCGGCGGAGCAAGAAAAAGCACGCTTAGAAGCAGAACTAAAAGCGAAACAAGAAGCCGAATTAAAAGCGCGTAAAGAAGCGGAAGAAAAAGAAAAGAAAGCTGAAGAAGAAGCGAAAAAGCGTGCTCAAGAGGAAAAAGCGAAAGCGGCACAAGAGCGAGTAGTTGATCCAAAAGTAAAAAAAGCGCAAGAAGAAAAAGCACGATTAGAAGCTGAAGCGAATGAAATTAAACGTAAAGCGGAAGAAGAAAATCGTCGAAAATTAGAGGAAGATGCCAAGCGTATGGCTGAAGAAGCTCGTAAGCTAGCAGAACAATATAATGAAGTTGATGATAGTGATCATACAGAAGATGAAGATTATCATGTGACAACCTCTAAATACGCTAGAGCAGCAGAAGATGAAACTGACCGTGAAGTTGAAAGCGCTCGTGGACGTGGTCGAAATACTAAACAAACTAAACAGAAAAAAGGCAACAAGCTATCAGAAGGCAAAGCGGAACGTGAAGAAGCTCGAGCTGTGACTCGTGGCGGCCATAATAAAAAGAAAGGTAAAAGCACGTTGCAACAAAGTTTTACTAAACCTGTCCAAGCGGTTAATCGTGATGTTGTTATTGGTGAAACCATTACCGTTGCTGAATTAGCGAATAAAATGGCAGTAAAAGGTTCCGAAGTGATCAAAACTATGATGAAAATGGGGGCAATGGCAACTATTAATCAAGTTATCGATCAAGAAACAGCACAATTAGTGGCTGAAGAAATGGGACATAAAGTAGTACTTCGTCGTGAAAATGAGCTCGAAGAATCTCTTATGAGCGATCGTGATACAGGTGCAGAAAAAGTTTCTCGTGCACCTGTAGTTACCATTATGGGACACGTTGACCATGGTAAAACCTCTTTACTTGACTATATTCGTAAAGCAAAAGTGGCTTCAGGCGAAGCTGGTGGAATTACACAACATATCGGTGCTTATCATGTTAAAACTCCAAATGGAGAAATAACTTTCTTAGATACTCCAGGTCATGCGGCGTTTACCTCTATGCGTGCGCGTGGTGCTAAAGCAACGGATATTGTAGTACTTGTTGTTGCTGCTGATGATGGTGTAATGCCTCAAACTATAGAAGCAATCCAACATGCTAAAGCGGCAAATGTACCAATTGTTGTTGCTGTTAACAAAATTGATAAACCTGAAGCTGATCCAGAGCGTGTAAAAGGCGAACTTGCACAATATGGCGTGATGTCAGAAGATTGGGGTGGTGATACTCAGTTTGTTCATGTGTCTGCTAAAGCAGGTACTGGTATTGATCAACTACTTGAAGCCATCTTACTACAAGCTGAAGTGCTTGAATTAACCGCGTACGAAACAGGTATGGCAAGCGGCGTTGTGATTGAATCATTCCTTGATAAGGGTCGTGGTTCAGTTGCAACAGTACTTGTTCAATCAGGTACATTGCATAAAGGTGATATCGTACTTTGTGGATTTGAATACGGTCGTATCCGAGCGATGCGTAATGAACTAGGTAAAGAAGTGACTGAAGCTGGTCCATCAATACCAGTTGAAATTCTTGGCTTGTCTGGAGTACCATCAGCTGGTGACGAAGCTACTGTTGTACGCGATGAAAAGAAAGCTCGTGAAGTTGCGCTTTATCGACAAGGTAAATTCCGTGATGTAAAACTTGCTCGTCAACAAAAGGCGAAGCTTGAAAACATGTTTACCAACATGACAGAAGGCGATGTTTCTGAACTTAATATTGTTCTAAAAGCAGATGTTCAAGGTTCTGCTGAGGCGATTTCTGATTCATTACTTAAACTATCAACAGATGAAGTTAAAGTTAAAATTATTGGATCAGGTGTGGGTGGTATAACCGAAACTGACGCATCACTGGCTGCTGCATCAAATGCGATCATTTTAGGCTTTAACGTTCGTGCCGATGCTTCAGCTCGTAAAGTAATTGAATCAGAAAATTTAGATCTACGTTATTACTCTGTTATTTATGATCTAATTGACGAAGTTAAACAAGCCATGAGCGGTATGCTTGCACCAGAATACAAACAAGAAATTATTGGTCTTGCTCAAGTGCGTGATGTGTTTAAATCACCTAAATTTGGTGCAATTGCAGGTTGTATGGTAACCGAAGGTGTTGTTAAACGTCACAACCCAATTCGTGTATTGCGTGATAACGTTGTTATCTATGAAGGCGAACTTGAATCATTACGTCGCTTTAAAGATGATGTTAACGAAGTACGTAATGGAACCGAATGTGGTATTGGTGTGCGTAACTACAACGATGTTCGTGTTGGCGACACGATTGAAGTTTTTGAAACTATCGAAATCAAACGTACGATCTAATTACAACGTATTTGATGTTATAAGCAAGGTATAGTCCTTGCTTATTCATTTATAAGGAAAATAGATATGGCAAAAGCATTTAATCGTTCATCTCGAGTTGGGCATGAATTACAAAAAGAAATTGCAATTATCTTACAACGAGAAATCAAAGACCCTCGTCTTGGTATGGTAACTGTTTCAGGCGTTGATATCTCGCGTGATCTTTCGTATGCCAAAGTTTTTGTGACTTTTTTGAATGACGATGATCCACAAGTTATTGAACAAGGATTAACGGTACTTAATGATGCTAAAGGTTACATTCGAACCTTAATTGGCAAAGCGATGCGTTTGCGAATCATTCCAGAGATAAAATTCTTTTACGATGAGTCGCTAGTTAAAGGTATGCAAATGTCGAGTTTGGTGGCGGATGTTATCAAACAAGATAATGAGCGTCATAAAGATTAATATTAAAAAATAGTCCTGAACTCTGTCAAAAAGTTTCAGGTAACTATGTGTTTCAGTATAAAAATGATGAATATAAAAAAAACTCGCCGTGATCTTCACGGCGTTTTGTTGCTAGACAAAACGCAAGGCATGACATCAAACGATGCGTTGCAAAAAGTAAAATGGTTATTTAATGCTAAAAAGGCAGGGCATACGGGAGCTCTTGATCCACTAGCGACAGGGATGCTTCCTATCTGTTTTGGTGAAGCAACCAAATTTTCACAATATTTATTGGATTCAGATAAGCGTTATCGTGTGATCGCCAAACTAGGAGAACGAACCGATACATCTGATGCCGATGGTCAAATTATATGTACCAAACCTGTTAAAGTGACTGAATTACAAATCAACCAAGCTTTAACACATTTTCGCGGTGATATTTTACAAGTGCCAACTATGTTTTCGGCATTAAAATATCAAGGAAAACCGCTTTACCAATATGCTCGCCAAGGTATTGTGGTTGAACGTGAAGCTAGACCAATTACCGTTTACGAAAATCAATTTATCCAATTTGATACAATAAAAAACGAATTAACGTTAGAAATACACTGCTCAAAAGGCACCTACATCCGAACCATTATTGATGATTTAGGGGAATTATTGGGTTGCGGAGCACACGTTATTTATTTAAGGCGTTTACAAGTTACCAATTACCCGATTGAAAACATGGTTACGTTAGAACAGTTACAAAATATCGAACTTAAAGATGATCTACTAATGCCGATCGACAGCCCATTGCAAGATCGCCCAAAAGTTACCCTTAGCGATACGCAGGGTAAAGATATATTATTAGGAAGAACCATTGAACTTGAAAGCTCCACGAAAGTTGAAACCTTAGTGCGAATTTATCAAGGAAAGCAATTTATTGGCGCTGGTATAATGCATAATAACAAATTATTGCCAAAGCGTTTAATATCAACATCCTAATTCTTTTAAAAAGTTAAATTTTTCCTAAATTACTTGATATTAAAAAGATCTATATTTGTTGATATCTAGGACTTCATCCTGAAATAGCAAAAAAATTATTTGGCACTGGCATTACATTTATGCCAGTAGTTGTCTCAAAATTACTTTCTTAAAAGATCAAAAATAAAAAAGAATGTTTAATCAATATTCAACATTTATCAGCTTGTCTTGCTCGGTTTAAATCGACTACAAAAACAAGATCTTCAAGCTAGTAGTTTTTAACGACTCGTTGAGATATGAAACGGTATAAACTCCTGAATCTTTTTTACAAGATAATAAGGCATACTAAAGCAATAAATGGGCACATAGTGTAGCCGATCCATGACTATATACTAGGTTCAGAAAATATCTGCCTAAGCCCTATTTTAAAAAAATTAAAGTGAGTATTTCCGTTAAAGGGCTTTTCCATAAATATGGCATGAGTAATTTGACTTTTATAAATGACGATAAAATATAGCGAAAAAATATTTACGCTAAGTTTTTTGTAATGTTTCAATCGTATTCAAGACATTACAATAAATTAACAAAATACTAGCTCTTTAGTGTTTAACCAGCTATAATTTCGACGCATTATTTAGTATAATAATGCTTATTAAATAAGCAAATAATCATAAAAACACAAATAAAACAACGAATTACTTGACAGGTAGAATGTTATGCGATATCATAATAGGCACCAGGCACCAGGCCTGGCAACCCTACGCCTTAAATCTTTTTCAATTTCACAGTAGTCAAAAACAGATTCGATTCTTATTTTTATCACCAAATCTATCGAAATCGATAAAGTTGTTGGCAAGGGTATCTTTGATTTTTAGATTGCTATCCAAGTCACCGCTGGTTTTTGCTCCATTGCTTTTATTGCCTTATTCGCTGAGCTCGCAGGCGTTATCGGCAAAGACATCACAGGTCATTCAAGGCTCTGCACCATATTTAAGTATTGATGGTGTAACTAAAGTTGTTAGTATGGAAGATTTATTGGGTATAAGACTACCAAATATTAGTTATATTCCTCAGGGAGCAAATAGTGCACTTTATCCCAATGCAGTAATAGATCAATCTAACGTAGATGCACCAATTGAAATGCCAAATATAACAGATACATTTGCTGATATACAAGCAATAGTACCATTGGTAAATTACCCAAGAATTCAATTAAGCGAATTAATGGATTCACCTTATAATTATGGTCGAGACGATGATGGCGATGATAATATAAATGCAACAGGAAATTTAACCATAAAATGGCAAGATAAAAATGGTACAGATATTACAGGAGAAGTTAAAGCAAATCCGAATAGACGGCTAAATCTTTGTGATGGGCCTTATAAACTTACCTTAACAGCAACTGCAAGCACCTTATCGACGCAGTATGGTGTTCCCAATAGTAGCAATTTTACTGGTAATGAGCATAGTTACTATATTAATGCCAATATGAATAGGCCAGTTGCTTGCTATGCGCAACCAAATTTAGCTTACGATGACCATGCTTTTGGTACTACCATTTGGGATATGGATGGTCCAAATTGGGTTTCGTTAAAAGGGTTTAAAGTCACAAATAATAGCAATATAGCAGAAAACTTTCCGACGACAGGATCTGATAGGTTATATTTCTATTTATTATTGGGAGGAATCTCTCCTGAACAAGTTATAGCTGCAAATGGTACAATGGTGAGTGCGGTTAGCGGTAGTGGTGTATCATTATCGTTAAGCAAAGAGAATACACAACATTGGGCTATTGACACTGATAGGATATGTAGAACTTGTATTAGAGATGGTAACCTTTATCCTGGTGGCGAACAAGCACTAAAGATTATATTAAAAGGCCCTTCGATAAATTCAAGTAATAAGGCTTTTTCCCCTTCGTTATTTAAGCTTTACTCTGATGTAAATCATACAAAATTACTGTATAGCTTTAAGATAGAACGTTGGTATATCTCTCAACCAGGAATCACAGTAAGATATGGGTATGCGGATGCTCAAAACTTTTGTCGTAATTTAGGTAATGGTTATCGAATTCCCGATATAAATGACTATACCAATGGGAATGGAGCTGGTTGGACAGAAGGTTTACCTGGAAGAAGTATTAATAACTGTCAACGAAAAGTCAGTTATAAAGATATTAGCGGTAAATGGGTTGGCGGACTATTTAACGAGTGGGGTTTTACTGCCAATACTATGAATAATTTCTATGAAGGTAGTGATTGGAATCTCAGTATTGGTAACAACTGGGCTAATGATACAGGATATTGGGCTAATTCATATAATGGCAGTCTATATGGTGTTTATTCAGCCGATGGGGGGATTTTTCTGCAGAGTACAGCTAATAGTCACTTTATGGCTTGTGTTACCCCTTAATTCTATATGTGCTTTTCTTGTTAAAGGCGATATTGCCTTACTGCAATGATTAGAACGCACCTATCTGTAGACCTTTAATATGAAGTCTAGATCAAATTTGCGCTTTTGTTGTTAAACAGCAAAAGCGCTTTTTTCTCAAAATTAGTTGAAAAAATATTGTTTTTATTATGTTTTTTAAGAAACCTTTTCTTTCAAAACATCTTACCTTTACAACAACCGCTTAATAATCCTATCCACTTTAATGCGGCTCAGTCGCTTTATCAACTTATGAACTTGACTTGGATAAAATTGACTCGCTTGGATTTGTTGAAAATGTGTGATCAATGTGGTTTTTTGACGAATAGTGTCAAGTTCTTGGTTAAATTTATGGCTTAATTCTTGCTTTGGATCATGTATTAATATGCCATTTTCCAGATCAAGTCGCCAAGCGCGTGGATTTAGGTTGTTGCCTGTTATAAGTACCCAAGTATTGTCCACCCAGATACCTTTAAGATGATAGGTTTGCTCTCCATCCTTCCACAGACGTATGATAAGTTGCTCTTTGTCAATAAAAGATTGTAGGCGCTCAATAAAGCTTCTTAAATTGATTTCGTATAAGTAGGGTAATCCACCTGATATGTTAAAAGGTTGGTCTGGTGGAATATAAAAATCATTTGCTTCTTTATCACCAATAATCAGTTCAACTTGACGACCTTTACGAAGCAAGCGAATGATATCGCGAACTAGGATGTTAGGCAAATTAAAGTACGGCGTGCAAAATATGATTTTTTGTTCGGCTACGTTGATTAAATGATGGATGATTTTGTTGAGCGAGTTATTGCGACCAAGCCCCATTATTGGTGCAACCGATAAGGTGTTGTTGTCGGTATTGCTGTTATATTGGTAGTTGGTATTCATTAAGTGTTGGCGTAGCTCTTTAATTTCAGACTTAATTTGTTTGCGGGTTTTATGGGTGCCAGTATTAAGTAGTTGCAACGCTTGATATGGTAAAAAGTGGTCGTGAATAAACTGCACCATGCTGTCTGCTAATAGTGGGTTAGTAATAAAGTGATAACGGTCGTAACGGTATTTTTCACGCTTGTGTAGGTATACGTTATTAATGCTAGCCCCACTATAAATGACAGTATTATCAATAATAAAACCTTTTAAATGCAGTACGCCTAGTACTTCACGACGATTGACAGGTACACCATAAATAGGAATGTCAATATCTGGATATTGCTGTTTTAGTTGGTAATAATAATTGGCGTTGGTATGGGCTTTTTCTTCGCCAATTCTACCCCGCTGTGCACGGTGCCAGTCAACAAATATTTTGATATCTAAATTAGGGCGTTGCCGTTTGATTTGGTACAGTTCATTAAGAATTTCTTGACCAGCCTCATCTTGCTCTAGATAGAGCGCAACTATATAAATTCGGTGCTGGGCTCTTTTTATATTTTCAATTAAAGCCAGTCGATATGCTTTTGGAGTATAGTAGATATGATATTGCTTGGCATCTTGCTGAATTTTACCTAATTCGTCAAGATGCTTTTGGTGATTGTATTTTATAAATGGTATTCGCATTATTTTTTGTCATTATAACTGTCAAGTTACTTTAGAAACTTGTTTTCTAATAATAAGCTAAGCCAGTAAAAATAACACTCCTTTTAATTTGTATGCATTTTAGCTCAGTTGCTTTAAGTCATGTAGCGTATTTAGCAACTTGTTTATGCTCTTATGCTTCTTACTGGGTGATAATAAATTGTTTAAGATTGTTCATCAACCCAAGTTTGAATTATTTTGTAAGTTAAAGCTAGTACGACAGGACCAATAAATAATCCCATTATACCAAAGCCAAGTAAGCCACCAATCACACCAAATAATATAAGTAAAAACGGTAAATTGGCACCTTTTTTTATTAAGTAAGCTCGCATTACGCTATCTAAGGTGGTTAAGATAATTGCCACAACAATTAATACGATACCAGCTATGGTGTTGCCCGCCCAAAATTGCCAAAAAATGCACCCAAGCATTACAATCACAGGACCAATTTGTGCGACACAACAAATAAATAAAATTAGAGTGAGTATACCTGGTAACGGCATGTCGGTTAATATAAAACTTAATCCACCAATTAAGGCTAAGGTAATGGCAGTAACCACAACACCAAGAGCAACAGCTCGAATGGATTGTCCTGCTAATGTGACAATGATTTCGCCATATTGTTTTGATAATCGGTTGGCTAGTAGGTAAACGTATTTGGTGATACTTTCGCCTTTTAAAAATAGCAATAGACTAAAAATAATCATTACACCAGCATGAAAGATAAATAGTCCAATATTGGTGGCTTGCTCAAGTAGCCAACCTATCATGGTGCCAATATAAGGTTGTATGCTTGAAACTAAATCAGAGCCATCAGTTTGTATTAAGTTTAACCATTTTTGGTGTAGTTCAGAGCCGAAGGCAGGTACGCTTTCAAGCCAGTCAAGTGTTGGTAGTTTTTGGTGAGATAGCGTTTTTGCCCATTCAATAAGATGGTGACCGTTTTGTGCTACCGAGCTAATAATTAATATGAAAGGTATAATACAAACAAAGGCTAATATTAGTGCCATTACTAGTAGTGATAGCCAGCGTTTGTTAAATAATTTTCGTTGTATTTTTATCATTAAGGGCCAAGTGGCAATTACGACCATCACCGCCCAGAAGAAACCGAATAAAAAAACTTCAACAACACGATAGGTAATAATGATTAGTAAACCAATTATTAACAGGTTTAAAATCAATTTAAGTAAATCGGTAGTATTTTTTTCTGCTGGCATTTTTACACCAATTTTATTAATCTAGATGGTGTTATTATACGCATTATCACTGAAAATTAATACGATGGTGTTTATGATTAATTAGTTAAAGGAGATAAAAATGAAAAAATTATTGTTATTAACATTATTAGGTGTAGCATTAACAGCATGCGCAAATTCACAAAAAACGCAACCTGTTGCACAAAGTGTCAATGATATAGCGCCATTCCCTGCAGCTCAAGTTGGCTATACGCGGTATGCTATTCATTTACCAACTATTGCTAATGAAAACAATGCGAAAGTTGAGGTGATCATTGGTAAAGAAATGAATGTTGATTGTAATTTGCAAAATTTAGGTGGTGTAGTTAAGCAAGAAGAGCTTAAAGGTTGGGGATACTCTTATTACGTAGTTGAAAAGACTGTTGGTAACATTTCAACATTAATGGTTTGCCCTGAAGGTACTAATAAAAATCAATTTGTGACAATCAACCATAATTTAGGTTTGTTTAGCTATAACAGCCAATTACCGTTAGTCTTTTATGTTCCGAACGATTTGCAAATTAAATATCGTGTTTGGCAACCAAATGCTAAAACTATGCAAGCAAGTGCTGAATAATTTTGTTATCTAATTGTTAATTGGTTGTTCCTTACTCCTTGGGTGGTTAAAATACAACCACTCAATCTTTAAACTTTCAATATTTGATTTTTTAAGTGGACATCTTTAAAAAAAAAGGTATTTTATCCCTCGTAATGCAAGGTTAGCTCTACTAGTTCATTTATTTTATTAATGACTTGTGATTGCCTGATTACCTCGGTTTCGCTAGATGGTTGTTACTTTGATAATTTTTATTATTGTTAACAATGTCGATAGTAAAATTTGGGGGTCCGTTGTGTCTTTGCAATGGGCTTGTGTCTAACATGTAATATCCCTACAACTAGAGGAGAAGTGGTGAGCATGTTTACTCAACGTAAAACAATTCTTTCAATCGTGGCTGGTGTTTCACTAGCGTTATCTCAATCTGCTATAGCTAAAGATCGTGTCGTACATTTTTACAATTGGGCAGGGCAAATTGGTTCTAATACGATTTCTGATTTTGAAAAATCGACTGGTATTAAGCTGGTTTATGATGTTTATGATTCTAACGAAGCTCTTGAAGGTAAATTAATGGCGGGTCATTCTGGCTTTGATGTGGTTTCGCCTTCAGATAGCTTTTTAGCTAGACAAATTAAATCTGATATCTATCTTCCATTAGATAAGAATAAATTGCCTAATTGGAAAAACTTAGATCCTAATCTAATGAAATTAATGGCAACGCATGATCCTGATAATAAATATGCTATCCCTTATGTATGGATGACAACAGGTATCGGTTATAACATTGATAAAGTTAAAGAGCGTCTAGGTGATAATGCACCAGTTGATAGCTGGGATTTAGTGTTTAAACCAGAAAATATGGAAAAGCTAAAAGATTGTGGTGTGGCATTTTTGGATGCGCCTACTGAAATTTTTGCTAGTGCTCTTCAATATTTAGGTAAAGATCCAAATAGTACAGATGCCAAGGATTATACTGGTGCTGCCTATGAGCTGTTAGAAAAAGTTCGTCCAAATATTCGTTACTTCCACTCTTCACAATATATTACCGATCTAGCTAATGGCGATATTTGTGTGATTTTGGGTTGGTCTGGCGATATTTTACAATCACGAGATAGAGCTAACGAAGCAAATAACGGTGTGCATGTTGGTTATCAGATACCAAAAGAAGGTGCTTTAGTCTTTTTTGATACTTTCGCTATTCCAAAAGATTCAGCAAACCCAGATGAAGCTCATGAGTTTTTAAACTTTGTTATGAAACCAGAAATTGCAGCGCAAGTTACTAACGATGTTAACTTTGCTAGCGCTAATCAGGTTGCTAATGAAAATTTTGTAAAACCAGAAGTGAAAAATGATCCAGCAGTTTATCCAAAACCAGAAGTGATGAAAAAACTATTCACTTTAAAAGTTAAAGATCCAAAACTTGAGCGTGTAATTACCCGTACGTGGACTAAGCTCAAAACTGGTAAATAAGCGATATTTTGTATATCGAGTCTTAACTAATAATCCAAGACGGAGAGGCTATGAGTCTTTCCGTCTCGTTTTTTTTGGCTTGTTGTTATGAGGAAAAAAGAGTGAACGATAAAACAACAAATCAGGTACAGCCTAAAAAAAAGATGATAACTCCTTTATTGGAGATCAAAAATTTAACAAAAGTTTTTAATGATGATTATTATGCCGTTGATGATGTAAATTTGACTATATATAAAGGTGAAATCTTTGCATTATTAGGCGCATCTGGAAGTGGTAAATCAACATTATTGCGTATGCTAGCTGGTTTTGAGCAACCGACTTCGGGGCAAATCATTTTAGATGGAAAAGATTTATCACAGGTTCCGCCTTATAATCGTCCTATTAATATGATGTTCCAATCGTATGCTTTATTTCCTCACATGACGGTTGAACAAAATATTGCCTTTGGCTTAAAACAAGATAAATTAAGCAATAGCGAAATTAAACATCGCGTTGAAGAGATGTTAGCACTTGTACATATGGAGCAATTTGGTAAACGTAAACCACACCAATTATCAGGTGGTCAGCGCCAACGTGTAGCTTTAGCAAGAAGCTTAGCCAAACGACCAAAATTATTGTTACTTGATGAGCCAATGGGTGCACTTGATAAACAACTTCGAGATCGAATGCAACTTGAAGTGGTGAGCATTTTAGAACAAGTGGGTGCAACTTGCGTTATGGTTACCCATGATCAAGAAGAAGCTATGACTATGGCTGGTCGTATTGCTATTATGAATAAAGGTCAATTTGTGCAAATTGGTGAGCCAGAAGAAATTTATGAACATCCAAATAGCCGTTATAGTGCTGAGTTTATTGGTTCGGTTAATATTTTCGACGGTATCTTGCAAGAAACGTTAGAAGATGGTTTGATTTTGAGTTGTCCTACTATTAAACATCCATTTAAAGTCGATTATGATTCGCCTGCGGTTGAAGGCGTGCCGATTAAAGTTGCTTTGCGCCCGGAAAAAATTCAATTATGTGAACAATTACCTGAAGATGGTTATAACTGCGCTACAGGTGAAGTTGTTGAAATCGCTTATCTTGGGGATTTATCGATTTATCATGTCAAATTGCCAAGTGGGCAAGTTATTATTGCACAATTGCAAAATGAGCATCGTTATCGTAAAGGAATGCCAACTTGGGGTGATATAGTTAACTTAAGTTGGGAAGTTGACAGTTGTGTTGTGCTTACTGAATAAACAAAAGAGGATATCATAATGCGATCCATTGTATTAGGATTGTTGTTAAATGCATTTGTGTTGCTCAATGTTTATTGGCGTTTTGTAACAACAGGTGCATTTGACAATTTATTTTTAGATGCGCTATTTACCGCAATGACATTGAGTTTTTTATTGTCATGCTTTGGTTGTTTTTTAGCGCATTATAGGCCGTCTAAATTTGCTTATCGGCTTATTATTGCTGGCAGTATTTTATTTATTCCAGCAGGATTAGTTGTAATTTTTTATACATATAAAAAATTGCGTCAACAACGAGATGATTCGGATTTAATGACTCTTTATGGACGGTTAACCGTAATTGCGATCCCTTATTTATGGATGCTATTACTGTTTTTGTTACCATTTTTAATCGTATTTAGGATCAGTTTTTCTGAAATTGCTTTAGCTGTACCACCTTATACTGATTTGTTAAGTTATGACGATGGTTTGCTTAATATTACGTTAAATTTTGGCAATTATTTAAATCTAATTAGTGATACGATTTATATTGATTCGTATTTGCAATCACTCAAGATTGCTGCGATTTCAACCGTGCTTTGTATTTTAATTGGTTACCCGTTGGCTTGGGCTATTTCTCAGTGCAAACAGTCAACCCGTAATATTTTATTGTTGTTAATCATTTTACCTTCATGGACATCATTTTTAATTCGTGTTTATGCGTGGATTGGTATTTTGAATCCTAATGGTTTATTAAATCATTTTTTAATGTGGTTAGGGATTATTGATCAGCCTTTGATTATTATGAAAACCTACTTTGCTGTATATATTGGTATTGTTTATTCTTATTTACCATTTGTGGTATTGCCAATTTATACGTCGTTAAGTAAGGTCGATTCAACGTTAATCGAAGCTGCATTAGACTTAGGTTGTAAACCGATAAAGACATTTTTTAAGATCATTGTACCTTTAACCAAAAATGGGGTGATTGCTGGGGGGATGTTGGTGTTTATTCCTGCTGTAGGTGAGTATGTGATCCCTGAATTATTAGGCCCTTCAGAAGGGATTATGATTGGTACACAGCTTTGGACTGAGTTCTTTAATAATCATGACTGGCCAGCTGCCTCGGCTGTAGCTAGTGTGATGTTGATGATATTGATTGTGCCTATTTATTATTTCAATAAATTCCAAAATCGACAAATGGGAGGTAAATAGATGAACAATTTGCCCGTTATTATGCGATCGGCTTTGATTGTTTTTATCTCGTCATTGCTTGGTGCGATTTTATTGAGTATTTTGATTTCATCATCGGGATTATTGCTTTTGGGTGAATGGAGCTTTTATTATGGCTGTTTTGTTTTTAGTTTCATTATTACAGTTTTAGTTACCATTGCGTTGTTATTCCGGTGTTTGAAAGGACTTATCTTTTTGGTGGTATTTTCGTTTTTATATATCCCAATGATTATTTTGATTGTTTATTCGTTTAATAGTTCGCGTTTGGTGACAGTTTGGGCGGATTTTTCGGTCAAATGGTATTTTGAGTTAATTAATAACGAAACATTACTTAAAGCTGTTGGGCTAAGTTTATCTATTGCTGCAGGTGCTGCAACGTTTGCTGTTGTGCTTGGTACATTAGCGGCTTATGCTATTATTCGTTTTAGAGGATTCCGAGGCTCTAATTTATTTTCGTTTATGACTACAGCACCGCTGGTTATGCCAGATGTTATTACTGGTTTGGCTTTGCTGTTGTTATTTGTGGGAATGGGACAGGTACTTGGTTGGCCAAAAGACCGTGGAGCTATAACTATTTGGATGGCTCATGCTACATTTTGTACCGCTTATGTGACTGTGGTAATTAGTGCTAGGTTGCGTGAATTAGATAAATCAATTGAAGAAGCCGCATTAGATCTTGGTGCAAACCCTTTAAAGGTATTTTTTATTATTACATTACCAATGATCGTACCAGCGTTAGTGTCAGGTTGGCTTTTAGCATTTACATTGTCACTTGATGATGTGGTTATTGCTAACTTTGTGACTGGACCAGGTGCTATGACGTTACCTAAATTGATATTTTCAAAAGTACGTTTAGGGGTTGATCCTCAGGTTAATGCTTTAGCAACAATTATATTGCTAATTGTTGGTATTATTGGCTTTATTTCGTGGCTATGGATGCGTAAAGCCGAACGGCGTCGCATAAGTGAAACTCGTAGGCATTAATTAAACTCTGCTCTTTCTATTATTGCCGCTGTTTGCGGCAATATTTTCGTTTTAAAACTCCGTGTCTTTTTTATCATTTTGTATTATAGTGTGGTTCGTCAACTTTTTGGCAAAATTCTCAGGGCGGGGTGTAAGTCCCCACCGGTGGTATAGCCCACGAGCGCTTAATTTATTTTGTTAACTGTGGTAGTTGTTTTATTGCTCAGTTAGATTTTGATAGATTAAGGACAAGCAGATTTGGTGAAATTCCAAAGCCGACAGTAAAAGTCTGGATAAAAGAGAGTTGCTTATCTTTCCAATATTTGCTGAAAGGCAAAGTCATGCTGGTCAAGCACTGCCCTGATTCTGGTATTTTATTTATACTTAATTAATTAGATAGCAAATAGCCATTTGATTTTAATTAGATAAATAATGAAATAAATGAGTTAATAAAAATATAGGTATTTACCATGAATCAGTTTAATTTAAATGAATTTGGAACGCCCATTGAACGTGTTAGAAAAGCAATTGCTTCTATTAAAGCCGGTCAAGGTGTACTAGTTTTAGATGATGAAGATCGCGAAAATGAAGGTGATATTATTTGGGCTGCCGAGTCTATTACCAGTGAACAAATGGCTCTAACTATTCGTTACGGCAGTGGTATTGTTTGTTTATGTTTGCCTAAAAAACGCTGTGATGAGTTAAATTTGTCTATGATGGTAGAAAATAATACTAGTAAAAATAATACAGCGTTTACCATCTCAATTGAAGCGGCTAATGGAGTTACAACAGGTGTATCAGCCGCTGATCGCGTTACGACTATTAAGGCTGCTGTGAATGATAATGCCAAACCAAGTGATCTTAATCATCCAGGGCATGTGTTTCCTTTAGTTGCTAAAGAAGGTGGTGTATTAATTCGCCGAGGTCATACTGAAGCATCTATTGATTTAGTAACATTAGCGGGTTTAAAGCCTGCCGCAGTACTGTGTGAGTTAACCAACGACGATGGCACTATGGCAAGAGCGCCAGAGGTTGTTAAATTTGCTAAAAAGTATCATATGCCAGTTGTGACGATCGAAGATATTGTTGAATATCGTAACTATTTGGCATTGAAGTGAAAATCTTAACTTAAAAATGTTAAGTGCTTATCAACAGTATTATACAAGTTAGGGAAAGATCCTTTGTTTGTGATTTAAATCATCTTCCGCCGAAGTAAGGTATCGGCGGAATAGGGTGGAAATTAGCCAAGTACTTTTAATGCACAAGCTTTGGTTATTTTGACTCCATTTTCTAATGCTAAAGTGTCAAACTTCATTTCAGGATGATGTAATCCTGGCGTTAGATCAGCTCCTAATCCCCAAAAACCAGCTTTGACATTACGTTCACAAGGATAATTGAAAAAGTCTTCTCCACCTGGGGTGAAAATAGGCTCTTTTAGCCCCTCTTTGCCAAGTACATCGACAATGGCTTTGGCAATAATTTTTGTGACATCATTATCAATTTCCGCGGCTGGAATTTCTTTAGTGACATTGATATCCACTTTCGCACCGATAGATTCAACACTGAGTTTTATCGCATTTAACGTTTTGGCTTTTAGTTCATCCATGGCTGGATTAGTTGGCGCTCTTAGATCCCAGCATACATATGCTTCAGATGGAATAGCATTGGTGACTCCAGCATCGCAAATGCAACGTGTGGCTTTAACACTATAGTTTAAGTTAGGTGCAAGGTGAATGGTATTAACTGCTTGAATGGCCAGTGTTGCTGCATCAAGGGCATTAACGCCTAAATGAGGTCGAGCACCATGTGCTGGGATACCATGAATATTTACTTCAACTGTGGTGGATGCTGAATAATACATTGCCGCTGCAGCAAAGCCTTTTGGACATTCATCTTTTGGACGTAAATGTAAACCGATAATCATATCAACATCATCAATAGCTCCTCCTTCAATCATAGCTAAAGCACCTGTTCCAAGTTCTTCGGCAGGTTGAAAGATGAGTTTCAATCGACCTTTTTTGATGTTACCTTCTTTTATTAACTCTTGTGCCGAGCTTAATAATATTGATGAATGGCCATCATGACCGCAGGTATGTCTTGCGCAAGGTTCGCCGTTAATAATATGTCCTAGAGCATCCATATCTGCCCGTAAAGCGAGTACAGGGCCAGGTTTGCCGCTATCGTATTGCGCAACAATTCCTGTTGTGTTATTGATGTTGCGAGTTACTTTATAGCTTGCTTGTTCAAGTTGCTGTGCGATATATGCCGATGTTTTGTGTTCTTCAAATCCCAACTCTGGAATTTGGTGTAAATATTGATAATGTTCTAATACGTTAGACATGCTTATCTCCTTTATTAAACAAAAAATCGCATAATAATCATTGAAACTAATGCATTAAAAATACTGGTTAACATGAGTAATGGCCAGTATTTTTTTGGTACATCGGCAACGCCTAATAATCGTCCCATATATTGTAATTGTGAGCCCATTAAGAAAATAGCTGGGGCTAATATGGTTATTGCTGTTGGATTGATTGTTCCTGCAGTAAATAAGTTAACTGCTACGCCTGTACCTGCTGATGCTGATAACCATGCAGTTAGTAATACGGTAATTGCTTCGCCCGGTAGGCCAAAAATCTCCATTACTGGTGCACAATAAGTTCCTATTAATTGCATTATGCCTAAACGTTTTAGAATTTCGGTGATTACAAATGCCATTAAAATATTGGGCATTAAATTGTTAATAGCAATGTTGAATCCTTTGCGAGCACCAATTACAAAGATATCTAAAGGGTTATTAGTTTGTTTTTGCAAATTACTCATTGATAAAATCCTTTTTATAAATTGAATTTAATACTATACGAACCATTATTGCGCCTACAAATTTAAGCACTAACATGATGATAAGAGGAATAAAAATAGCTACAGTCATTGAGGCAAATAATGCCGAACCAATCGAGAAGTAGTTATTAATTAAACCCGCACCAGAATATTGCCAAGCACTAATAATGATAAGGTCTTTTTTAGTAATTTGCTTTTCGTCATATAACTCTTTAGTTAATACAGCACCAGCATCAGTGCTTTGTAGGTCGGTAATTAATGCAAGTCCAGTTTTACCTGGTACACCTAAAATTGGTTTTAATAATGGTGTTAATAATTTATGTGCAGCACGAATGGTGCCGTAATGGGTAAATATTTCTAACACGCCTAGCGCTAACATAACCGTAGGTATAAGTGATAAGGCGAAAATAAAACCAGCTCTTGCACTGTTACCTCCTTCACCCACAAAAGTATTTTTTTCAGGATGTAGCATAGTGCCAAATTTGCCGCTTAAACTGGTAAAATCAAACGCTCCTAGCCATTCTTTACCTTCTACATTAAAAAATAAGCCTGAAAAAAATAAAATTGCTACTATTAGTGATATATAGGCTTTTATACCAACTTTAAATTCATTATTTGTCTTTTTTGACATGCTAGCTCCCTTTTTCCTAATGTTTAAAAATATTAAGTATTGTCACAATTAACAATATTTAATAAGTACAAAATGTTTATTATACAATTTAGTTAAAAAATGCCTAAAAAGTGTTTTTTTATCATTCTATAACGATTTTAGGTTAAATTAAAAAAGATATAACTTTTTTTATTTTTTTCTAATAAATCACAAAACTTTATTATATCTTGCATGCTTAAGTATTATATAGAGGTGAATTGGTTAGTTTGTATAAGCTCTCTAACATTGAATTGTGTAATTTTGTCCTTGCCATTTATATATCTTCATTATAGAATTACTTACTTATTGAAAAATAATAATAAAAATTGTGATGATGTTTCGTGAACGTTAGGCGTTTTGGTTTAATGGATAGGACCATATAACAATTGATATCTTTTGGCGGCAAATTCTATTTGCGAACCATCTTTTGTTTTGTCGTTGCTTTTAGGCAATAGGGCATAATCAAGCATTATACTTAAACACATTGCAGCAGAAAATTGATTACGACATAAAATAAAGTAGCATAAACGAGGTAGCTATATGTTTAGCATGAATAAAGAGTGGGCATTTGTGGTGCTAACCTGCTTTTTTGAAATATGTTGGATTTTAGGATTTAGCATCGCAACTGAGCTTTGGCAATGGATTATTATTGTATCGCTCATTATTATTGATTTTACGTTTTTAACCAATGCTTGTAAGACAATACCTACAGGCACGGTTTATGCCATATTTTCAGGTGTTGGTGCTGTTGGTGCAACGCTAATTGATATCTTACTTTTTAATAAAGAGATTAAGCTAATTCAACTTTTTTTTGTGGCAATAATTATTATTGGTGTTGCACAACTAAAACGTGCCGACAGTTAATATTTTAATAAGGACAATTTAATCATGGGATGGCTGTTAATCTTAATTGCATCAGTTTTTGAAGTAATTGGTGCTATAGGCCTTAAATTATATGCTGAGCAAAAAGGTCTATTTAGATTGGTTTTATATTGGGGAGGTTTTTTTGTCTCTTTTGTGCTTTTCTATTTTTCGCTCCATTATCTTGAATTGAGTATTGTATATCCTGTTTGGGTTGGTCTTGGGACTTCGGGGGCCGTGTTAGCCAATATGCTGTTATTTAATGAGCCTAAGAATTTTCCTCGTATATTTGGTCTCACCATTATTATCGTTGGTGTTGTAGGATTACATGCCACTCTATAATTAATTGCGTTTATATAAAAAACCGGAGATTAACTCCGGTAACGCAAAGCGTAAAATAAGACATGGATGAATAAAAATTATACTGAATTAAATCTCGTCAGCATGCTGTTTTAAGAAACTAGCAACGCCATTTGGATTTGCTTGCATGCCTTTTTTACCTTTTGTCCATTGAGCAGGGCAAACTTCGCCATGTTCTTCATGGAATTGGAAGGCATCAACAATACGAATCATTTCGTCAATGTTACGTCCAATTGGTAAATCGTTAATTGTTTCATGGCGTACAATTCCTGATTTGTCAATGAAGAACGAAGCTCGCAGTGCAACTCCTGCTTCAGGATGTTCAATACCATAAGATTGCATAATTGAGTGTTTGACATCTGCAACAATTGGGAATTTAACTGCACCAATACCACCTTTATCTTGTGGAGTATTGCGCCATGCATTATGTACATATTCAGAGTCCATCGAAACACCAATTATTTCAACACCACGTTTTTTGAATTCTTCTAGACGGTGATCAAATGCAATGATTTCTGATGGGCAAACAAAGGTGAAGTCCATTGGCCAAAAGAATACAACGGCATATTTACCATTGATGTGTTGTAATAAATTGAAATTATTGACAATTTCACCAGTACCTAAAACTGCTGCTGATGTAAAATCTGGTGCTTTGCGAGTGACTAGTGTCATAGTATTTCTCCTTTATAATTAACTGCAACTCATATAGCGTAGCATTATAGCAATTAAAATCCATTGTCAAAGTTGTTATAAACGATTGGTATCATAAGTTTAAACTATTAAGTTATGATTATTATTCGGTATTAGTTATTGATTTTCGGTTTGCCTTTATTTTTTGTGTCTCGATAGCGTTGTTTTATCTTTTTCTTTTTTACTTGTTCTTGCTTTTTGTTCGCACTTTTTTGTTTTGCTTTTTGTGAAGGTTTTTTCTTAGTTACTGGTTTTGGTGCTTTAGTTTTAGGGCGTAATCCATCAATCGTTCTTAATTTGATTGGTTCTTTAATATAGCGCTCAATTTTTTGCAGTAATTCGTTATCATGCGCTTCGACTAGCATAATAGCTGTTCCTTTTTTTCCCGCTCGAGCGGTGCGTCCAATTCTGTGTAAATATATATCGGCAGTTTTTGGTGCATCAAAATTAATAACATGAGTAATATTGTCAATATCAATACCTCGAGCAGCAACATCGGTTGCAACAAGTACACTGACAATATTATTGTTGATCCTTTTTATTGCTTCGTTGCGTTTTGTTTGTACCATTTCACCTTCTAAATAGCAGCTATGGATACCAGCTTGGTGCAGTAAACTAGCTAATTCATGCACACGTTCACGTTTACGAACAAATACAATTGTTTTTTTAAATTCTTCTTGTTTTAATAAGTGAATAAGGAGTGCTACTTTATGAGTTAAATCATCGGCACGATAATAAAATTGCAGGATTTTTTTACGCTCTTTGCGTGAAGGCTCGGCATTGATTTCGATTGGATCATTCAAAATACGGGTAGCAAAGTTATGCAGTCCTTCACCTTCCAGTGTGGCAGAAAATAATAAGGTTTGTTTACGCCAACGGGTTTCGGCAGATATCATTTCGACATCTTGTGAAAAACCCATGTCTAACATCCGATCAGCTTCGTCTAAAATAAGCATTTCAACCGCTCGGCAATCGAAATTCTCTTCTTTTATATACTGTAATAATCGACCTGTTGTAGCAATAACGATATCTTGGTTTTTACTAAACACTTCAGCGTGATTCATATAAGCAACACCGCCAGTTATAGTTGCAATACTTAAATTTGTTGATCCGGTTAATAATTTGGCTTGTTCAGCAATTTGCATGGCTAGTTCACGCGTTGGTGTTAAAATCAAAATTCGTGGTGGGCCTGGTTTACGGCGTGGAAAATCGAGTAGATGTTGTACGGCCGGAATTAAAAAAGCTAGCGTTTTACCTGTGCCTGTTGGTGCAGAACCTAAAATATCTTTGCCATCTAAAGCAACAGGGATTGTTTGTGCTTGGATTACGGTTGGAGTATTTATATTTTGTGTTTGGAGATTGTGAATTAAGATATTATCTAATTCTAAACCAGAAAAAGTGTGTGCAGTCATAGTGTTCTTTTCATCTAAAATTATTAGGCACATTATAACGTTAATCGTTATAACTACAATCAATAAAAATGTGATGGAATATTATTCTATTTTTATGGAGCGATTAATTGTAAGGTAGTTATTACAGTGTAAGACATAGTTTTATATCTAAAACTAGATGTTTTATTTAAGCAAAACTTATCATTGTTAGCTGCTTGTGATAAGATATGCGTCCGTTAAGCGATAACATGCATAATGATTATTTATACTACCCTACTGAGGTTAAATTGGTTTAAATAATTAATGTTTAATTATTTTGTTGTTTAACGCAGATTGGCTCAAATTTCCATATTAAATAATACTTCTTTAATAACTATTAGATAATGAATATGACCGAATGTTTCTCGAATGATAATTATAATCAACAGTTGAAAAAAAAAGTAGATAATTTAAAAGCGTTATTATCGGATTTTTCACTGCCCGAATTATCGGTATATTGTTCACCTTTTAGTCATTATCGTATGCGTGCCGAGTTTAAGATCTGGCATGATGGTGAAGATCTTTATCATATTATGTATGATAAAAAAACAAAAAAACGAATACGGGTTGATGAATTTCCTATTGCAACAAAACTAATTAATCAAGCAATGCAAACTATTTTACCTTTGTTACAACATAATTTGCTACTTCGCCATATGCTGTTTCAAATTGATTATTTTTCGACTTTAAGTGGTCAGCTATTAATTACGCTTTTATATCATAAAAAGTTAAGTGATGGATGGATCATCGAAGCAAAAAAATTAAAAGCTCAATTAGCTGAACATGGAGTAATTGCTAATATTGTAGGGCGAGCGAGTAATCAAAAAATAGCAATTGATGTGGATTATGTTGATGAAGTGTTGCCAGTAATGGATAAAACGTTTATTTATCGGCAAATTGAAAATAGTTTTACTCAACCAAATGCTGCCGTAAATATTAAAATGCTACAGTGGGCCATATCGGTTACTAAAAATTCAACTGGTGATTTACTCGAATTTTATTGTGGTAATGGTAACTTTTCAATTGCACTAGCACAAAACTTTCGCAAAGTATTGGCCACTGAAATAGCTAAAGCATCTGTTTATTCAGCTCAGCATAATATTGAAGTTAATCAAATTGATAATCTTGATATTGTACGGTTGTCAGCCGAAGAATTTACTAGTGCAATTAAAAAAGAACGAGAGTTTAATCGTTTAAAAGGAATCAATTTGGATGAATATCAGTGTGATACGGTACTTGTAGATCCACCACGTGGGGGAGTGGATTTAAATACCATTAATATATTAAAAACCTATAAAAAAATTATTTATATTTCGTGTAATCCTAATACATTGCGTGACAATTTACAGTTATTGATTAAAACACATTCAATTCAACATTTTGCTATGTTTGATCAATTTCCTTATACAGATCATGTTGAGACGGGTATTGTGTTGTATAAAAAGTAAAAGGAATTAATATTCAATGTAGAGTATTTTTGTTAAAATATACTCAATTCATACCTAACTAATTGTTGTTTCGGGTGTATGTAAACTTGCATCGATCTATAACAAAAAAAAACCCTAGATAAACTAGGGCTGCATTAAATTGCAAGGAATGGATGAAAGGAAATAAAACAATGAAACAATAATGTCTAGCCTCATGAATCATTGTGTAGCTACTATAACAAAGATAAACCAACTAATTAATGACATTAGGATTACAAAATAGTCATTAAACCATCATGATTGGTTTGGTGTTTATCATTTATTCTATAGTTGTGTTATGCAATTACGACAACCAGACAAATAACAAAGGAAATATTCAAGTATGAAATTGTTAGTAGTTGAAGATGAGCAAAAAACAGGTGAGTATCTTCGTCAAGGTCTAGTTGAATCTGGGTTTGTTGTTGATTTAACAAATAATGGTCTTGATGGTTATCATAGAGCCATGACAGAAGATTATGATCTAGTTATTTTAGATGTGATGTTGCCTGATATAGTTGGTTGGAAAATTGTTCAGTCATTGCGTGAAGCAGGCAAAGAGACACCTATCATGTTACTTACCGCTATGGGAAGTGTGGATGATAAAGTTAAAGGCCTAAACTTAGGTGCTGATGATTATCTAGTAAAACCTTTTTCGTTTGCCGAGTTATTAGCTCGTGTGAAATCTATGCTCCGACGTAATGTCCCTCAAGTCAATAATTCCCAATTGAGTATTGCAGATCTGGTCATGGATCTTCCTAAACGTATGGTAACACGTGGAGATAAACGCATTGATTTAACCAATAAAGAATTTTTGTTATTAGAATATTTTTTACGTTATCCGGGGGAAGTATTACCACGATCATTAATTGCATCTCAAGTTTGGGATATGAATTTTGATAGTGATACTAATGTGATTGATGTTGCAATTCGGAGATTGCGTAATAAAATTGATGCTGATTTCGAGCCAAAATTGATTCATACAGTCCGTGGAATGGGGTATAAGTTAGATGTCTTGGATGAAACAGAATAAGTTAATATCATTTCGCTTACCTCTTATTGTTTGTTTATTAACCTGCGGTTTACTTTATTGTTTTAGTTTTTTTATTGAACGTTCTTTTGAAAAAATTTCAATCCAACAAAATGTGTCTGAACTTAATTCGGTTATTGATTCTATAGAACGTGAACTTATTTATTATTCTCCAGATGAGAATCGTGACGAATTTATTCAAAATTTATTATTGATTTTGACAGGACATCATCGCCTATTTGTTTATGTTATTGATGAGAAAGGTAAAATTGTTTATCGAACACGTGGTCCTAATCTAACTGTTGCTAAAAATCACATTGATTTTGATACCATTATTGCAAATCACAGTACCGCTATTTGGAATCAAGATAAAGCATCATATCGAATTGCCGCTTCACGAGTTTTGATTGAAAATGGTAGACAATATACCACTATAGTTGCTGTTGGGCGTGATTTACATCTCGAATTCATTCGGCGATTACACGATGGTTTAGGCTTGCTTATTGCTATTGCTTGTATTTTGGCCTTGATTGGTTCTTTTATCAGTGTCTATTTTACCCAAAAACCAATTAATCGGTTGATTAAAAAGATCGAAAAAGTTAATTTTAAAAGTTTAAATTACCGTATTCCTGCTTCTTTAGTACCAATTAAATATGTTAGTTTAGTGAAAGCATTCAATGAGATGCTTAATCGGATAGAGGATGTGTTTCAGCGGCAACGTAATTTTACAGCAGATATTGCTCATGAGATGCGAACGCCTATTACCAATTTAACAACTCAAACGCAAATAGTACTGAGTAATGCTAGAACAACTAATGAATATCGCGAGATTTTATATTCAAATTTAGAAGAATACGAAAAAATGTCACAGATGATTTCTGATATGTTATTTTTAGCACAAGCAGATAATCGTCAATTGGTGCCTAATTTAATCAATATTGATTTACATAGCTTGATCACAATGATGTGTGAATATTTTGAACCACTTACCGACGAGAAGAATATTGCCTTTAATCTTGAAGGAAATTGCTCCCATATTCAAGGTGATAAGATGATGTTAAGAAGGGCAATCAGTAATATTTTATCCAATGCAATTCGTTATACACCTGAAAATCAGACTATCACTATAATTTTAAGTCAAGTAAGTGAAAAGCGAGTTCGAATCATCATTTCGAACCCAGGCAAGAGAGTTGATAGTAAACATTTGCCACACCTTTTTGATCGGTTTTATCGAGTTGACGAATCACGTCATCGTAATGATAATTCAGGCACTGGAATAGGGCTTGCTATCGTCAAATCCATTATTCAAACACATAAAGGTTCAATTTACGCTGAGTCTGATGAGCAATCAACCCGTTTTATTATTAATTTACCAACCACTATTTAACATCAAAGTCGCTGATCAGTAAATTAGCCGCTGCATAAGCGGCTTTATCTTTTAGTTCTTGTGGGACATTTTCGTTACGAACAACTTCGTCTAATACTTGCATAACAGCACCTAAGGCATCATCAATATAACCAAGATCATTGCTGCCAATTTGCGCATATTTTTCATAAATAAGAGTACTATATTTATTCATTAAATTCATTTTTTTTATTCCACTTATAAAAAGCTAACTAATTGTTTATAAACTTGTTCAGCTTGAATGGTTTGCATGCATTTTTCATCTGAGATAATACTAAATTGATTTTTTCCATAGCCGCCAATCAAATTAGGATCGGTTTTGCCAAATAAAGTAATATTTGGACGATCCAATGCAGCAGTTAGGTGACTTAAACCTGTATCAACCGAAACAACTGCTTTTGCTCCCGCAATGATGGTTGCTATATCTGAAAGTGAAAGTTTGGGAAGCACCTCTACGTATTGGAATCCTTGTGCTAGACGAATTGCTCGTGCTTGCTCATGTGGTGCTCCCCAAGGTAATTTTATTTTTAACCCAGTAGGCTCAACTAATTTAATTAATTTTCGCCAAGCATCTTCGTTCCAGTGCTTTTCATCACGTGTTGTTGCGTGTAAAAAAATTAGATATTGCTGATTATCGTTAGGTAATGAAGATAAAAAGTGACGCGCAATAGCATAATCACCCATTGAATCAGGTAATGTATATTGTAGGCTTTTTGCAAACAGTAATCTAACGCGCTCAATAGCATGCATTTGTTTAGGTACATTGTGTTTTACATCATAAAACCAACTAGCAATTGGTTCTTTGATACTTTTGCGATCCAAACCGTGTTTAATGCCCCGTGCTTTACGAGTAATAAGAAACGCACTTTTAATGAGTCCTTGTGCATCAATAATCACATCATAATGTTGTCGTCTTAAGGTATCAATAAAATCATGGCGCTCTTGACGAATTGCTTTAGCGAACCAATTTTTTCGCCAGCGTCTTATTGCAACCGGTATCACTTGGTTTACAGCAAAGTGCCAACTAGGTATTTGGGCAAAATTTTCTTCTACTACCCAATCAAAGGATATATTTGGTAAATTGTTAGCAGCATCAGTTAATGCTGGTAAAGAATGAAGTACATCCCCCATGGATGATGTTTTAACCACTAATACTCTCATTATTCATTACTCTTCTTACAGCGCATGATGAGTTTCATTAAGGTTTCGAAAACAATATCGGGTTTAATATCGATCAGGCTTTGATGGTAACCTTGTTCTGCATCGCCTTTACGAACACGGTGGTATCCGGTAATTAAACGAATAACTTCAGCTTTATCTGATAGTGGAGGGGTAAAATCTGGACTACTTGGCCCATAAAGAGCAACCAGTGGTCTGTTTAAAGCTGCTGCAACATGCATTAGTCCAGAGTCATTAGTCACAATAGCTTTACAAGCAGCAATTAGGCTAACAGCTTGTTCTAGTTGTGTTTGACCTGCTAGATTGATACATTTATCGCGATGTATCATTTTAGCAATAATTTGTTCTCCTACTTCGCGATCATTTTGGGACCCAAAAATAATAACTTTAGCGTGCTGTTTAACTAGCATATCAGCAAGTGCCGCGTAATGATAATCGGGCCAACGTTTTGCAGGACCAAATTCAGCACCAGGACAAAAGCCAATTAATGGTTCATCTTGTGTTATAGTAAAAGTTGAAAGAGCTTGGGTTATTTCATCTTGTTCGACATTGAGTTTTGGCCATAGTAGTGGTTGTGGTAAATCGGAAGCCGAATGAACCTGTCTATTAGGATAAGCAAGAGCAATATAGCGTTCAATCATCAACGGAAGTGCTTGCTTATCAAGTTTACGAAGATCGTTTAATAAACCATAACGCATCTCGCCTTTCCAACCTGTACGTTTAGGAATTTTGGCAAAAAATGGAATCAATGCTGATTTGAATGAATTAGGTAATACAATAGCATGATCATAATGGTTATCACGCAGTGATTTACCTATTTTATGACGTTTTTTTAACGCAAACTCACCATGGTCTAATGGCATTGCAATTGCTTGATTCACTTCTGGCATTTTATTTAATAGCGCTCGACACCAAGCCGGTGCTAAAACATCAATTTCGTTATTAGAATCAAGTTGTTTTAATGTACGATACAGGCTTTGCGACATCATCATATCGCCAACCCATGAAGGACCAATAATGAGTGTTTTCATTTAATCAATTCCATCTTATTGTTCATTAAGCCATTTCATATATTCAGCAGTTCCTTCTGCAACATTTTTAAATTCAATTGGGCATTTAGTTTGTTTAAATTTAGTCAGATCAGCTTGGGTATAGCTTTGATAGCGTCCTTTTAGATGTTCAGGGAAAGGAATATAATCAATTTCATCTTTTTTATGATAAGTAAGAACCGCATTAGCAACAGCTTGGAACGATTCTGCTCGACCTGTTCCACAGTTATAAATTCCTGATATTTTATTTTTCCAGAACCATAAATTGACTTCAACGACATCACCAACATAAATAAAATCACGTTTAAAGTTTTCACTACCTGCAAAGAGTTTTGGTTTTTCCCCTTTATTAATTTGTTCATTTAAGTGAAATGCAACGCTAGCCATGCTACCTTTGTGTGATTCACGTGGTCCATAGACATTAAAATAACGGAATCCACAAATTGGTGAATTAGCTTTGGGTAGTAATTGTCTTACATATTGGTCAAATAAGAATTTAGAATATCCATATACGTTTAATGGCTTTTCGTAAGTGCGATCTTCAATAAAGTTATCACTGCGCCCACCATAAGTAGCGGCTGATGAAGCATATAAAAACGGAATATTGAAATCGAGACAGTAATGCAACAAGTCTTTAGAATAGTCATAGTTATTTTCCATCATAAACTTGCCATCCCATTCTGTGGTTGACGAACAAGCACCTTGATGAAAAACAACATCAATATTAAGATCTTCATGGCTAATAATGGCTGCGATGAACTCATCTTTGTCCATATAATCAGCAATATCTAGATCAGCCAGATTAGAAAATTTAGTGCCGTCAGTTAGATCATCAACCACCAAAATATCTTTGTGCCCCAGGTCATTCAAACCTTTAACAATATTACTACCAATAAACCCAGCGCCGCCTGTTACAACAATCATGATCATTTTCCTTAATCAATAAAACTAATCTGCTTATAATAGCGATTTATGATAAATTTTTCGAGTGCTCATTTAAAAAAGCATGAGCAAGACGAGTTTTTTATGAATTCATTTTGTTTTTTGCAGTGACTAAAATATATCTTGCTAAATTAAGATAAGGTTCAGTTTGGCAGTATTTTTGTTCAAGTTCTAATAGTTGTTCAAAATGAGTTTCTGCTTTGGATTTGTTGATTAGATAGTCATGAAAAATACGAATCCCTGTTTTTTGCAAAATATCAAAATCAAGTTGTGTAAGCCAGTGATATACGTCAGAAGGAACTCTTGGATAATCGGGCGAAAGAGTTTTTTTCTTACGCTTTGCTAACCCTGATTTTGTGTAACCAAAATTGCCTAATGTGACCGTTTTAAACAAAAGCGCATGATAGTTATAAAACATTAACGATAAAAAACCATTAGATTTAAGGTGTTGTTTTAATGATTTTATTAATTCAATTGGTTCAGCAACCCACTCTAATACAGCATGACAAATGACTAAATCAAACTGTTTGTTTATTAAGTTATCAAGCTGCTGAATAGGGCAACAAAGACAATCTATATTTATCTTTTCGGATTGAGCTTTTTGTTTTGCCAGTTCTAGCATTTGTTCAGAGATATCGCAAAGCGTTACTTGATGCCCAAGTTTGGCCAGCCGACAGGCGATCTGACCTTGCCCTCCACCTGCATCTAGAATATTTAATGATTTATTGTGTGGATAGGTAGCTAAAACTTTTTCTAGTTCTTGCCATACTACCGCTTCGCGAATTTGACCTTTGCTTGTGCCATAAATATTTTGTGCAAATTTATTACTGATATCATCAAAATTACGATCTTGTTTATTCATGACTTATTTTTGATTGTTTAGTTGTTTTGCTTCAGCATTTATTTGCGCTATTTTAGTTGCCATTTGGCTATAACACTGTTCCATTAAGGCTCTAGCATCCTCTTTGCCTAGATTTTTGGTTTCGATAGGTTCTAACATTTCAACAATGATATATCCATTATTTAGGCGGTTTAATTTAATATTATTGGTTTGCGATACACAGATCGGTACAATTGGTACTCCAGCAGTAATGGCAGCTTTAAAGGCACCTGTTTTAAACGGTAATAATCCCCGCCCACGGCTACGAGTACCTTCAGGAAACATCCAAATAGATATGCCGCGCTTTTTAATTTCATTAACAACTTGTCCGATTGTGCCGTGAGCTTTTGATTTATTATTACGGTCAATAAGAATGTTACCAGTCAGATAATAAAGCTGCCCAAAAAAAGGAATCCAAGCCAGACTTTTTTTACCTACTGTTACCGTTTTAGGTTGCACAACACCACCTGCTACAACTATATCATAGTTATCTTGATGATTCGCAATATAGATACAGCCACCTATTTTATTGATATTATGGGTCGTACGGGTATCAACTTTTACGCCCAATATAGGTTTAAAGAAAAAGCTAAATAAATGAGCAAATCTTGCTACATTTTTGGGATTTCTTGGATTAAATAGGCAAAAAATGACGCCTAATACACAAACAATAATACCAATTATAACACCACTAATTAAGCGAAAAAGAAATAGCATAATTTACCTCATAAGTTAATTTACATATTATATACTTAATCTAAGCTAATATACAGTTCGTTAACGGCTTCTTCTAAAGGATGATTATGTATAAATCAACTATAACTTGGGACGAAAATCAAACTCCTATCTCTACCCATTTCGATGATGTTTATTTTAATACTGAAGGCGCAATTGAGGAAACCAGATATGTATTTATTGAAGGTAATGATTTACGTCAGCGTTTTTTGAATCATAAGCAAGATACATTTATAGTTGGCGAAACAGGCTTTGGTTCAGGGCTAAGTTTTTTTATTTTATGGGAAACATTTTTACATTTTAGAAGTCAAAACCCGAATCATATACTTAAACATCTTGCATTTTTTAGTGTTGAAAAGTACCCGTTATCGTTAGATGAATTAATAAAAATTCATAATGATGTGCTTTTTAAAAATAAAACATTACTTTCGTTATCGAAACGACTTCAGGCTTTTTTAATTGATTCTACTTTCCAGTTTGACGATGTTAGTTTAAAGATATGTAATGATGATATTAGCAATTTTTCAGATTTTTTAAGAAAGCAAAATGTTTTGATTGATGCTTGGTTTTTTGATGGGTTTTCACCAGCTAAGAATCCTGATATGTGGACAGAACGTTTATTTAAAAATTGTTTTAGCCTGACAGCATCTGGTGGTAGTTTTGCTACTTTTACTGCAGCAGGATTTGTTCGTCGTCATTTAATTAATGCAGGATTTATCGTTCAAAAACGAAAAGGATTTGGTTCAAAACGTGAAATGTTAGTTGGCTATAAGTGAGTATGTTTTTATGTATATTTGTTACAGTCTTTTCGCAAATTAGATAAACAATATGAGTAATTTGCACTATTAAGTAATTCTCTAGAAATGGTAAGGTAATTCATATAAAATATTAACCAATAATAACAATTTATTATTTATATCCTGGATTCAAACATGAAGTGCAATTTTAAACACGGTGGAGTGAAGAAAGTAGAAAGGTGATTTATACTAGCACCTTCGCACCACCACAGTTTGGAGATTGCTATGCATTATAATCACCTTTCTAGGAAGGAAAGATACCAGATTTTCGTATTATTACAAGCAGGAAAGAATAAAAAAGAGATAGCCCAGCTACTCAATAGACATCCTTCGACAATAAGTCGAGAGATAAAAAGAAACTCAAAACCTAATCAAACCTATCGAGCACATGAGGAGGTAACACTCGCTAGGAAAAGGCGAAAAAACAGCGGTAATGGTAAGCCAATAGAGTCTTCGGTATGGTGTCAAGTTGAAAAATACCTCATACTTTATTACAGCCCAGAGCAGATTGCTGCACGTTT
>NZ_LZHJ01000060.1:0-867 GCF_001690815.1 Gilliamella sp. GillExp13
ATATAAATCAAGTACTTCAGTACGATAGGTACGATTAAATCGTTCAATATAACCATTTTGATAAGGGCTACCGGGCTTTATATAATCAATGGCTATATCATGTGATTTAGCCCAGTTTATAAAGTTTTTTCCTGTAAATTCTGGCCCATTATCGACCCGTATTTTTAATGGATATCCATGATATTCGGCCAGTTTATCTAAGTAACGGGTAATCCTTCCTGCTGGTAAGCTGACTGCAATATCAATACCTAACGCCTCACGATTAACGTCATCGATGACATTGAATGTCCTAAAGCGACGTTGATTACGGCTACTATCACTCATAAAATCCATTGACCAACATTCACCTTGTTTATTAGGCACAAATAGCTTTTCCGGGCATCGTGGAGGAATGCGTTTTTTTCGTTTTACTCTGAGATTAAGCTTTAATTCACAATACACCCGATAAACATGCTTATGGTTCCATTGATAGCCGAGCTTTCTGATACGATTAAAGCATTTAGGAAAGCCCCAGCGTAAATGCCGGTCTGTGATAGCATTCAATACCGAAACAATCACCGAATCATCCTGTAACTTAGGTTGATAATAGTAAGCACAACGGCTTAAGCCAACGATAGCGCAGCTCATAGCTATAGTAACAGAATGATTTTGTTGTAGTTGCTGTGCCCACGTTTTACGTGCCTTTGTGGGCACTAAAGCTTTTTTATGATTTCTTCCTGAAGCTGTGATTTTAAGCTCAGCTCAGCAAACATCTATTTAAGCTTACGGTTTTCAGCCTCCAGCTCTTTTAAGCGTTTGATATCCGAAGTTTCCATTCCGCCGTATTTTTCCCGCCATTTATAAAAAGTTGAATTACCCATGCCATAT
>NZ_LZHJ01000061.1:0-12885 GCF_001690815.1 Gilliamella sp. GillExp13
GTGATTAAATTCCAATTTAAGTTGCGCCAGTGAATCAAAAATAGTATTTGACACAAATTCTGTTTTCACTGCTTTGAATGTGCTTTCTGCAATTGCGTTATCATAGGGGCAGCCTTTGCGACTTAAAGACCGTTTAATTCCAAATGCTGTTAAACATTCATCAATCAAATGATTATCAAACTCTTTTCCTCTATCAGAATGAAACAACTCAATCGTCTGTAAGTTCATTGGAATTTGACTCATAGCTTGCATGACCAGTGCCGCTGTTTTATGCCTGCCAGCACTTCGCCCCACTATTTCTCGATTACTGATATCAACAATTACACAAAGGTAGTGCCAACGTTGTTTAACCCTTACATAGGTTAAATCGGTCACCAATATCTTTCGTGGTTGACCTATATTAAATTCTCGATTCAGTTCATTCCCCACCGGCGATTCATTGCTTTTTTCTGTATGAATACAATATTTTTTACAGGTGTATTTCGAAACCCAGCCATTTTTCGCCATGATTCGACCTATTCGGCGTCGAGATACGGTTATGCCTTGCTTTCTCAGCTCTGCTTGCAGACGCCTTGTACCATAAGCACGATAATTAGTATTAAAAATTTCACCCACTATTTCACTCAGTGATATATCTTGTGATTGCTGCGTTAATTGCCGTTGATAATAGAAACGATTTCGGGTTACATTTAAACATCGACATAATGCACGTAAGCTGTATCGATGCTTATTATGTAAAATTAACTCGATTTTCTTCCCATTATCAACGTCGCTTGCTTTAGGATATCATTCTCCATTAACAAGCGTTTATTCTCTTTGCGTAGCGCGATAAGTTCGTTATCTTCAGTTCGACGATTATCTTTTGCGATGAATGAGCCGGTAGTTTGGTACTGCATTATCCAATTATCTAATGCTGATTTGGTGAGGTCATACTCTGCGACGATATCCGCACGTTTTTTACCATTTTGATATAGCATGACCATTTGTTTTTTGAACTCGTTAGTAAAGCTACGTTTTGCTCTTCGTGATGAATCGATTGCCATTGTTGTTACCTTCTCTTATTTTTAGTTTATCATAACAATGACCTTATAAAACTGGTACTAATTAGTGTAGCCGATCCAACTCTCTAACACAAATATCTGAGGTAAATTAGGTTTAGCTATTTGACTAGGATTAGAATTTCCCAATTGGTTTTTTGCTTCTGGGCCAGTTAGAGTAACCCGTACACTAGTACTAGTTACATTACTCATCGTAGCAGTTATACCCTCATGAGTAACTGAGGGCCAAGTAAGCGGTTGGTCACTTCCACTTATCTCCAAATCAAAATATAAGTTATTGGCCGCTGTGGTCGGAAAATTTAAACCGTAAGATTCGGGTATAATTGATTGAGTAAGAAAACCTTTTTTAGCTTTCCACATGGAATCAGAACTTTCACCAGAGTCATACCTCAAATTAGGCTTTGCGAATTCTACTTTTACGCAAACATAGTTACTCGATGAGTTAGGATTAAGGTAATATGTTTCACTACCTGCTTCAAATGTACTACTAGGTAAGTCATAAAGAGTACTTATACTACCTCCTGTACTACTTAATTCCACTTTATAAGGCGCATTACATTTCGTCAATACATCATTACGGCTTACCATTTGACCATACTTATCCGTGATTTTCAGCGAAATATTTCCTGTAGCCGTTACTTCATTTGACCTCTGCCCATCTCCATCATCATCGCCCCAATTTCCTAGTGCCACTAACTCACTAAAATTCACTGAATTAAATGATGCCGGTACCATCAAGTTAATATCAATAAAACTTTGACCTACCATTGGCAACTCAATCGGACTTGTCAATGATGAAGAGTTGCTTTTTTTTTGGCGGATTTTTTGTAAATAAATGTAAAAATGAAAATAATTCACCTTATAGGTAAGTAAATTTTAAATTAAAATATGCTGTTAGCTTTATAGCTTTTGAGTTTTGTCGAAATAACTGATATTGCTGATAACGTTTAATTTAAGAATTTTGAGCGTAACATCTTACAACTCACATGGCTACAAAATGTGAACTACGGTACCCAACGCCTACGCTCACTCTTAACCATCGGCATGATTTACTCAAATCATTATGATATTCGCCTTTTTAAGACTCTTTGCTTTGCTCAGAAATGCCAAATTGTTCCTGACAAATTGGCATCCCTAACAAAGCACAAACTCGCCAAGCAGTCCAATTTGGCGTGCTGCCCTCTCTCTGTGAGCAAAGCACTCCGACACAGTTAAAAGATAGGTAGATTAATCTTGCCGTGTTGTGTTTTTTTCTAAAATAGCTCAGGTGGACCATTGATTTTATTGAAGTTTTTATTAAAATATTTTTCCAGTATTTTTTACCTTACACATGGCTAATTACTTTCGTTAGTCAACACAGTATGGGATATAAATTTACTTTTATACTAAATAGATATTTTATTGGAGCGGGAAACGAGGTTCGAACTCGCGACCCCGACCTTGGCAAGGTCGTGCTCTACCAACTGAGCTATTCCCGCTTATTGAGGTGCTTCGTAAGAAGTGGTGAGCATTATACAAAAATTTTTGTATCTCGCAACCACTTTTTATTATTATTTTTTGTCTTTCCTACTATCTTTCCAACTAAGTGATTCAAAAACACCAAATAAAAATAGCCGTAACACTTTAAATTTGTCTTGTTGTTTTTCTTGTTTGGTCATGGTTGAGTTTAACATCCAAGCTTGTAAGCCATGAGTAACAGTAAAGGCGATTAAACCAATATTGGCAACACTATTTGCCGGTTTTGGATATGGGTGGATTAAGTTAAATAATAAAAATAACCACATTAATGAGTATAAAGTTTTACCAATAAAGATGAACATTAATTATCTTCTCGTATAAATAGATAGCTGTGAACTTGCCCTGCAATTTTTTCACGATGTAAGCGCCAGTTAGTTGGAATATAAGTTGTTAGATCATGCTGTATTTCTGTTTCAATATAAATATAAGCCAACGGTTTTAGCCAGTTGTTATTTTCAAGTTCGTTAACCGTTTTTGCGACTAATGATTGATGAAATGGCGGATCGATAAATACAATATCAAACTGTTTTACAGCTGGCCTGTTTAGCCATTGTAAAGTATCAGTATGATAAATGTCGATTGAGTTGCTAGCAATAATCTGTTTATTTTGGCTAAGTAGCTGTGCTACTTGTTTATCTTTTTCAAGTAAAGTAACACTTTGGGCACTTCTTGATGCTGCTTCAAAACCTAATGAGCCACTACCCGAAAAGCAGTCCAAACAATCACTATCATGGATAACTGGCATTAACCAGTTATATAGGGTTTCTTTAATGCGATCGGTAGTTGGGCGTAATCCTTGTTTGTCTAGTACCGACAATTTACGCCCACGCCATTTTCCGCCAATAATTCTTATTGAACCATTCATGCTAAATCCTTTATTAGAATAGTTCTGAAGTATTACCTTCTGAATCTGTTACTTTCGTGCCCACCTCTTGGGTTGCATAAGTCGTTGGTTCGGTACCTTTTATAAAGTACTCTGACATTGTTTTAGATCCAGATTGAGGTAATAAACCTGTTTTTTGATCAATAGTAACAGAAATAACATTTGCAGGTTTTACATCTTCTATTACTGGTACGTCTTTTAGGGCAACTTTCATATAATCAACCCATATTGGATTTGCGGTTACAGCCCCTGCTTCAGCTCGGACAGTTCGCCCCAAGTCACGGCGATGATCATCAAATCCCATCCAAACAGTAGTTACAATATTGCCACCAAATCCAGAAAACCAAACGTCTTTAGATGAGTTAGTTGTCCCAGTTTTACCTCCGACATCTTTTCTACCCAATGCTTTTACACGCCATGCAGTACCTTGCCAATCTGAACCACCAAATACGATGGATCGAAGACCATCTTTCATAATAAATGCAATACCACTATTTACCGTATGCGGTGCGTATTTTGGTGTTACATCAGTGACTTTATTTTCAGTATCAATATCAGGTAAAATTATATTATCATCTGCTTTTAGATTTTCTTGCTCTGGCTCTTCATTACCTAATTCGGTTGATTCATTTTCAACATTATCAAGTGATACTGGTGTGGCCCCTACAATGACGTCATCGTCAGTACAATTGTGACAAGCAATTAAAGGTTGATGCTGATAAATTAGACCTTTACCATCATTTTCCTCAATTTTTTCAATTAAATATGGCGATATTAAATAACCGCCATTAGTGATCACCGAATAAGCTCTTGCCACTTGCAATGGCGTAAATGATGCCGAACCTAAAGCTAACGATTCATTATAAGAAATATTTTCTTTAGGAAATCCAAAACGCTCTAAATAAGTCGCAGCATAATCTATACCAACTGCACGCAATGCTCTTACCATCATTACATTTTTAGACATTCCTAGGCCAATTCTTAAACGTAAAGGTCCTTCATAGCTTGGTGGTGAGTTTTTGGGACGCCATGTTGCACTCCCCGCAGAACGAACAATTGGTGCATCATTAAGAAGCGTAGCCATTGTTAAACCTTGCTCTAATGTTGAGGTATAAATAAATGGTTTAATATTCGATCCTAATTGCCTTAGTGCTTGTGTTGCTCGATTAAATTTACTCAAATTAAAATCATAACCACCAACAATTGCTTTGATTGCACCATTGTCTGAATCAAGTGATACTAGCGCAGCGTTAACAGCAGGAATTTGTGATAATTCCCAATTATCACCAGTTTTTTTGACCCAAATTAACTGTCCTGCCTTGATGGTGTCAGAGACTTTTCTTGGGTAAGCGCCTTGTCTTGTATCGCTAATAAATGGACGCGCCCATTTCATGTTTTGATATGCAATAGTAATATTACTTTTATCAGATAATACCGCTGTTGCTTCTTTATCTGAAGATGTCATGACCACCGCTGGGCATATTCCGCCATAGCACATGTATTTATTAAGAGTTTGCTGGATTTGTTCAGAATTCCATGGTGCTTCGTCTGGTTGCCATAATATTTTTTCAGCACCACGATAACCATGTCTGGTATCATACTCAATAATATGCTTTTGCACTGTTTCTGTTGCAGCTATTTGATCGGTTTTTGAGATAGTTGTATAGACTTTATAGCCATCTGTGTAGGCATTTTCGCCAAATTTGTCGTACATAAATTGACGTGCCATTTCGGCAACATAAGGCGCCGAAAACTCAATTTGTGGTGAGTGGTAACTAGCGCCTAACGGTTTTTTAATCGCTTCGTCATATTCTGCTTGAGTAATATAGGATTGATCTAGCATTCGTCCTAGTACCCAATTGCGTCTAGTTAATGCTCGTTCTGGATGTGAAATTGGGTTGTAAGCTGATGGTGCATTTGGTAAACCAGCTAATAAAGCCGCTTCATCAACAGTTAACTGATCAGGTGTTTTACCAAAAAAAGTATAAGATGCAGCTGCAACACCATATGCCCTCGATCCGAAGTTAATCATGTTAAGGTATAGTGCCATGATTTCTTCTTTTGATAACTCTTTTTCCATACGGATAGCCAAAATCATTTCTTTGACTTTACGCGCTATACTTTTTTCAGGTGTTAAGAAAAAGTTCTTAGCGACTTGTTGCGTAATTGTACTGCCACCTTGAGAAAATCCTTTCTGCTTTAAGCCAATATACATCGCTCGAGCAATACCAACTGGATCGATGCCAAAATGTTCATAAAAACGAGCATCTTCAGTTGCAATGACCGCATTAATAACTATTGGGGGAATTTCGTCATATTTTAAAGGGGTTCTACGTCGTTCACCAAAAATAGCAATTAATTCACCGTCTTTGCTTAATACTTGCATTGGTGTTTGAAGTCGAACATCTTTTAATGTAGTGACGTCAGGAAGATCCTTTGAATAATGAGCATAACCTGCAATACCAATAATTAAGCCACAAAGAAATAAACCAATGAATAATTTTAGAATAATTTTTAACACTCTAATTAATATCACAAATCTTTCCTATTCTAAATTTTAAGGCAAAAATAATGGCACGAGAGTTCTCTAAGCACCAAATTTAGTAACATTGCCTTCAGATCAGGATCTTCACATTGACATTAAAAAAATGTCTATGATTGATCGCTTGTTCATTAAAACACACTAAAATTATGCGCATTATCTCCCATATTTGTCTTTATTTTAAGTAATTTTTTGCAAAAGAATGAAATAATCCTAATTTAACTTAAAGCAAAGAATAAATTATGTGGAGCATAAAACTTAGCATATCAAAGATACAATTACTGATTTCAACGCTTTTTTACTTAGTGCTAATCGCACTTTGCTTAGTTATGTTTGCCGATACATCCTTAAATTGTTATACCTTTGTTATTATTCTATTGTTAATAATAGAATGGTGGCACAGCCTGTGTTATTTCAAAACTATTAAAGACGAATTTGCGCTATTTCACTGTATAAATCAAATATACTGGCATAAACAACGTTGGTACTTAATGCATAAACCGTTAATATTTCGCTATATCATTATTTTGAATTTAAAATCTCGACATAATGGCAAACGCTGTACGCTATTATTAATGATTGATAATCTTCAACCTAATGATTGGCGTACATTACGTTTTTACTTAAAGCAAATCGAATTAACTTGACACAAACACCTACTTTCCTGAAATTTTTTGTCATAAAAATCTTCACACTAATGGGATTTTTTGATCCAATACTGATAAGGTTGAGATTCTATTTGCAATGATAGTAATTGATGATCCATATAGCGACAAAAGCTAGGTACATCACGAGTAGTTGCAAAATCATCAGCGATCACATAAAGGACTTGCCCTATAGATAGTTCTCTAATCGCTTTTCTGATCAACATTATAGGTTCAGGACAACGCAATCCAAGCGTGTTGAGTTCTTTGTCAATATTCATATTTATAAAAACAGTTTACTTACATAATGTGGTACAGCATCTTGAGCGTTCGAGCCAATAACTTCTAACTCAGGCAATAATGCTTTTAATTCCGAGCTTCCGTTTTGCATTATACAACCTTTACCTGCAGCTTTTAACATTTCGTAATCATTCATTCCATCACCAAAAGCGATACTGTCTTTTAAACTGTAACCTAATTTTTCTACCACTTTTTTTAGTGCACTACCTTTAGACACATTTTCGGCCATCACTTCAAGGCAATTTAGGGTTGAAAAAGCAATGCTAAGTTTGTCACCAAATTTTGCATCAAGTCGATTCTTTAATTGGACTAAATGCGGGTAAAGCGCATTATCCGTAGTCGTAAAGTAAATTTTAGCAACATCGCTGGTATCAAAATCAAGTGGATTAAATAATTGATAAGTAAAATCTGTATCTCGAAAGAATTCTAATGAATATGTATCTTGCTTATTAATTAACCAATGATCACCACGATATACATGAGTATATATTAAAGGATCACCCATACTCATTTTAGCTATTTCACTAGCAAGCGATGGTTCAATACTTTGGCTAAAAACTAGATTACCTTCGCTATCATGTACCCTAGCACCATTTGCCGTTATCATAAAGGCGTCAATTTCCATGTTTTCTCGCATTTGAGCAACATCAATGTGGTGTCTGCCAGTTGCAAAAACAAAGTGAATGCCTTTTTTACGTAACGCTTGAAGGACTTGCTTGGTATAAGGTGATAAGCTATGTTCAGGAGTTAATAAAGTACCGTCTAAATCAGAAGCAACAACATGCATAATATTCTCTACTTTTATAATTAATAGTAATATACTTTAAAACAATATTTACTTATCAAAGCAACAGCTAAAACAAGTTAAAGTATAATACAACTCCGTTAACATTTACTCAACCAATTGGGGTGTAATAAAAATAACCAACTCTCGTTTTTGTTGTTTTTTTCTATTATGTTTAAATATATTTCCAATAATTGGCATATCACCAGCACCTGGCACTTTTTGTTGCTCATTGGTGTTAACCTGTTGAAAAATGCCACCTAAAACTACTGTTTCACCATTTTTTATTTGAACTTGTGTTTTGATCTCTTGTGTATCAATAGCTATCGCCTCACCACCATCACTACGTTTTATTGAACGACCAGCCGTATTTTGCGTAATGTATAAATCTAAAATCATCCTATCATCTGTTAGTACTTTCGGTGTGACCTCTAGCCCTAACACCGCAGGCTTAAATTCAATAGATGTTGCACCATTACTACCACTAGAAACCTCGTAAGGAATTTCAGTACCTTGTTTTATCGACGCCATATTTTGATTGGCTGTTAACAAATTAGGGCTGGCTATAATTTCAAGTTGATTTTCAGATTCGAGTGCTGATAACTCTAAATTAAGTAAATGACCAGATATTTTAGCCAAATTAAAACCTACAGTTGTGGTGGGATAACTAGCCCCAAGCCCCACATCGAACTTATCTAATAATTGTGATGATTTTCCTGAATATCCCCATTTTATACCTAGCTCTGACATACTCTCCTCATTCATGGTAACAATGTGCGCTGAAATATGAACTTGAGGCATAGGTTTATCCAGTGTTTTAACTAATTTTTGGATATTACCAAACTGTTTAGCTAAATCAGTAATGATAAGTGAATTTGTCCGCTTATCGAGCGTAATCTTGCCCCGTTCTGATAATAATCCTTGTTGTTGAATTGTTTCAATTAAGGTGGTGGGGTCCGCATGATTAACAGCTATAGGCAAAGAATTAAGTGGTTGGTTTAATTCTTTTTCTCTTTGTTCAGATTGCTGTTTTTTCAATAAAACTGCTGGTTCTATCGCTTTAGATACGAACAAAATATTATCGTCAATTTCGGCTTGTAAATTTGCCGAATCTAATATGATCTTTAGCGCTTTGTGCCAATCAACATTGTTGAGTTTAATGGTTTGCTTAATTGGTATATCTTCGGTCATGACTAAATTCATCTGCTGACTATCAGCTAAAGCTTGTAAGATAATTGCAATGTCGGTTTGGTAAAATGTCATTGAAATATTTTGTTGCGAATCGATATTTACCGTTTGCTTCATATTTGCATGAGTTACACTTATGCCCATTGTTACAAATATAAAAATTATTACAGCTAACAAACTTATTTTTGCTTTAGTCAATCTGCAAATACATTGTTCTAACCGTTGATACGTTTGATTTTTACTATTATTATTCATTTAGCGACATTGTCCATGATACAGTACTATGGCAATAATCAGGTAAATCAGCTTGCCACGTTATTTTATCGTTTAATAAAGATTGCAAACGCCAAGGAAACAAAACGTTAGGCACCACATCATCAGTTATTGCTAACCATTGATTTTCAGATGTTAACCAAATTTGCTGATAATTCTGATCAATTTGATTCATGCTTCCCCTAAAATGCCAAACTTGAATTTGTTCAAGCAGTAACGCCGTTTGCTCACTACAAGAAACAGAGTTATTTTGTTGAAAAGGATCTCGTTCTAAAGACATATCAGCCTTTAGTTCAAAACAGATAGCAATTAATAAACTAATAAATTGATAGAGATAACGTTTCACTTTATGCCTTTTTAAATAAGAGCGTAAACATGATCTGTAACTGCTGTTCTTGTTTGCTGATTTTTAGATTCTGAAAATCAAGATAATAAAAATCATCCGTTAATGATGAAATTAAAGCCATAAAATCAAAAAATTGCCCTTCTAATTCAATATCCCAATTAACCGTATTATCAGTTTGATAATGTTTAAAGGAACTTAGTGTTAGATGATTTTGTTCAATAGCCAACGCTAATTCTTTTTCAGATATCAAACTATATAAACTATTTTTACTTGCCTGATAACGCCTTACTTTTGTTTGTAACAATTCAATTTCAGTAATCTTTTGCTGATATAACTCGACCTTTAGCTCAGCTTGTTGCTGGTCTTCTTTAATAAAAAGTTGATAAACAATAACAAAAAACGCTAAACAACATAAAATACACAATGCGTACTGTTGCCAAACTGGGCGATAGAAAAAATCACTGTTCATTAAGTTCCATTTCCATTTCAAAAAATAAATTATTCTTATTGGTTGATACTGTCTTTATTTGACTTTTAGCGATATTTTTTGGCATTAACAAATTTTGGTTAAAATGAGTAAGTTCGACATAACTAAAGCTTTGTCCTTCTATCACTACTTTTTTAGGTTCATAATAGAAAGAATCAAGCCAAATTACTGAAGGTAACTGTTCTGAAAGCAATAATAGAGATTGCTGAATTTGTTTTTGGCTTAATGACGGATTAGGCAAATAATTAGCTAATTCTTCAGTTAATTTTTGTACTACCTTTTGCTGGTGTAGTAATTTTTCATCATAAGTTTGTAAATCATTTTGAGCTTGTATCCACAAATAACAGAGCAAACAACTTATTATGCCCATAAATCCAACAACCACGCCTGTCAATTGTCGTTGATGTTTTGCATGTTTTTCTTGCCGCCAAGGTAAAAAATTAACTTTATTATTTTCAAATCGACAACCTACAAAGGTTAATAGTCGTTGATGCTTTTTAAAAAGATTGATCCAATTTTCAATATAATGACGTTCAACTATCATCACTGTAATTTGTTTTTTATGTTCAGTTGAATAAACAAAATCAAAAAATACACTTTTAGCTGATACTTGGAATAATTTATAAATGTTAGCTTCAACATATAAAATCAATTCATTTAAATTTAGCTTTACATCAGGTAAGGTTAATTGTTGTATTTGAATTAAATTGATATCCAAATTAAGTTCAAATACCGCACACTCAGAAATTTTTTTTCGTAACTCATCAATAAAAATATCTATATCATTTTCATTTTGATAATTAAATACAATCAGATCTTCGCTAGTGGCTGTTGTAGCATTTCGCTTAACTGAATTTTCAATCCTATAGCGTAAAATTGTGGATTCGACATAAATAATGACGCTACTTTTATTAAAAATCATGATGGATTATCTTCTTGTTTCTGATAATAGCATCACTTAATCATAATAATCTTTTCCTAAATAAAAACTGACAAAAGCGATTTTTGCGAACTATCACCCAAAAAATGTTTAAAATTAAATCGAACGAAGTAGATTTTAGAGAATTTTTAAAAAAAAGGTTGACTGAAATAAGTCGTGCCTTATAATGCACATCCACACGGTAAGGGTGATTAGCTCAGTTGGGAGAGCACCTCCCTTACAAGGAGGGGGTCACTGGTTCGAACCCGGTATCACCCACCAATCTTTACCGTGATGTTTCAGTAATGAAACACTTGGGGTGATTAGCTCAGTTGGGAGAGCACCTCCCTTACAAGGAGGGGGTCACTGGTTCGAACCCGGTATCACCCACCATCTTTAGATGGGTCGTTAGCTCAGTCGGTAGAGCAGCGGACTTTTAATCCGTTGGTCGAGCGTTCGAATCGCTCACGACCCACCATTTTATTAAACGGTTTCCCTGAGTAAGTCCAATCAATCTAATTAAATAAAAAAAAGCGATGAGAACGATAGCATTCGACAAATTTGTCTGGAACAAATTTGAACAACACGCAGTGTTGGCCCCGAAGGGGGGAGGCACACGATGTGCCGAATAATCGCTCACGACCCACTATTTCATAACATCAATATTTAATTAATAAACAACTTATTTAATTACGCTATACTAAACAGATAAATACGCTAAAATAATTAAATTATTTATTTTATAAGGAAGTTGTATGCTAAAGTTTTTTGCAAAACTATCATTAGTTTTATGTTTTAGTATTGTTGCTAATGCTGATCAACAAACATTATTTGATTTTAATGAGGAATATCAAAAAGCAACAGAACAAAAAGATGCAGAGGCGCAATATCATATAGGTCTTATGTACGCTGATGGCTCATATACTAAACAACGGCATTTTAAAGGCTTCGAATATGGTTTTGATGAGCAATTAAAAGCACAACCTGATTATATTAAAGCAAAAGAGTGGTTTGAAAAGGCTGCCAATCAAGGTCATATCGCAGCTCAACACAGTTTAGCCTTATTGTATTATAATGGACAAGGAACAAAACAAAACTACTCTAAAGGGATTGTGTGGGATACTGGATCGGCTACACTAATTAGTACCAGTTTTATAAGGTCATTGTTATGATAAACTAAAAATAAGAGAAGGTAACAACAATGGCAATCGATTCATCACGAAGAGCAAAACGTAGCTTTACTAACGAGTTCAAAAAACAAATGGTCATGCTATATCAAAATGGTAAAAAACGTGCGGATATCGTCGCAGAGTATGACCTCACCAAATCAGCATTAGATAATTGGATAATGCAGTACCAAACTACCGGCTCATTCATCGCAAAAGATAATCGTCGAACTGAAGATAACGAACTTATCGCGCTACGCAAAGAGAATAAACGCTTGTTAATGGAGAATGATATCCTAAAGCAAGCGACGTTGATAATGGGAAGAAAATCGAGTTAATTTTACATAATAAGCATCGATACAGCTTACGTGCATTATGTCGATGTTTAAATGTAACCCGAAATCGTTTCTATTATCAACGGCAATTAACGCAGCAATCACAAGATATATCACTGAGTGAAATAGTGGGTGAAATTTTTAATACTAATTATCGTGCTTATGGTACAAGGCGTCTGCAAGCAGAGCTGAGAAAGCAAGGCATAACCGTATCTCGACGCCGAATAGGTCGAATCATGGCGAAAAATGGCTGGGTTTCGAAATACACCTGTAAAAAATATTGTATTCATACAGAAAAAAGCAATGAATCGCCGGTGGGGAATGAACTGAATCGAGAATTTAATATAGGTCAACCACGAAAGATATTGGTGACCGATTTAACCTATGTAAGGGTTAAACAACGTTGGCACTACCTTTGTGTAATTGTTGATATCAGTAATCG
>NZ_LZHJ01000062.1:0-2071 GCF_001690815.1 Gilliamella sp. GillExp13
AAGTCATCGATGACATTGAATGTCCTAAAGCGACGTTGATTACGGCTACTATCACTCATAAAATCCATTGACCAACATTCACCTTGTTTATTAGGCACAAATAGCTTTTCCGGGCATCGTGGAGGAATGCGTTTTTTTCGTTTTACTCTGAGATTAAGCTTTAATTCACAATACACCCGATAAACACGCTTATGGTTCCATTGATAGCCGAGCTTTCTGATACGATTAAAGCATTTAGGAAAGCCCCAGCGTAAATGCCGGTCTGTGATAGCATTCAATACCGAAACAATCACCGAATCATCCTGTAACTTAGGTTGATAATAGTAAGCACAACGGCTTAAGCCAACGATAGCGCAGCTCATAGCTATAGTAACAGAATGATTTTGTTGTAGTTGCTGTGCCCACGTTTTACGTGCCTTTGTGGGCACTAAAGCTTTTTTATGATTTCTTCCTGAAGCTGTGATTTTAAGCTCAGCTCGGCAAACATCTGCTTAAGTTTGCGGTTTTCAGCCTCCAGCTCTTTTAAGCGTTTGATATCCGAAGTTTCCATTCTGCCGTATTTTTCCCGCCATTTATAAAAAGTTGAATTACCCATGCCATATTTACGGCAGAGTTCCTTGACAGGAATACCTGCTTCAGCTTCTTTTAAAATAGCGACGATTTGATGTTCAGTCATTTTTTTCATCATTAAATCCCCTTTTACTTTTATCATAGAGAATTTTCTACTTTTTTGCTGTACTATTTTAGGGGAGAGTTACAGGGTGATCCTATCCCCAAAAATAGACAAATGTCACCTCTATGATATAACTAACAATCATAGAAGAATACATTATGTGTCAAAAATTTAGTACAGAGTTCAAACAACAGTCGGTTGATTATGCATTATCTAATATGCATCTTTCATTACCAGAAATAGCTAATTATTTAAGCATAGGTAAATCTACACTTGATAGATAAGACAAATCAATCCGAATAAAACCAATAAACGAGAACTAGCCCCAGAGCAACAAAAAATGATTGCACTAGAAAAAGAAAACAAAGAACTAATAATGGCAAATGAAATTCTAAAAAAGGCGCAGGTGTACTTTATCAACAATCCAAGTTGGTAAAGTACAGCTATATGAAACAACATTTATCATCGTATTCAGTGCCACAGATTTACCGTCAATTAAATGTTAGCCTATCGGATTATTATAATTGGCCAAAAGGAGCGCCAAAATCAAATGAACTATTTGATAATGTAAAAGCGCTTTATTGGCAACATAAAGCCCGTTTAGGCGCACCAAGTCTAGTGCACGATATGAGAGAGAAAGGTTATGATATATCCGAAAGAACGGTCAGTTGAGTATTGCAAAAATTAGAATTACGCAGTAAAGCTGTGCGCAAATTTAAACCTAAGATGGCCCCCACGTTATCTTATAACACGTTGCCCAATACATTAGATAGGCAGTTTAATCCTAATAAACCCAATCAAGTTTGGTAATTGATATCACTTATATCAAAACGAGAGAAGGTTGGTTATACCGTTGTGTCATTATTGATTTATTTGGTCGAAAAGTAATTGGAAGTCAAACTAGTTCACCTATTGATAGGCATTTAGTTTGTAACACGCTCAAAAATGTTTTATTTTGTCGTCAATTTCCTAAAGGCGTCTTAATTCACAGTGACCGAGGAAGCCAATATTGTAGTGCTGCTTTTAAGCGATTAGTGTTACACCATGGGCTTAAGCAAAGTATGAGCTGAGCAGGCAATTGTTGGGATAATTGCGGGGGCAATATTACGATAAAGAAACCGGTTTACATTACAACACATTTCGGTATTATGACCCTAACTGCGGACGCTTCACCCAGCCCGACCCCATAGGCTTAGCTGGTGGTATTAATCTTTATCAGTATGCGCCTAATACCTTGACTTGGGTTGATCCATTTGGATTAATGAGTTGTAAGCCAAACCATCAGGCAGGAAAAAGTTATAAAAAATATGGACATGCTCGTAATCAACATGGTTCTCAAATTAATGCACAAAAATTAATTGACAGAGCAAAGAATCCAAAAGACCCTAGACCTATAGG
>NZ_LZHJ01000063.1:0-1916 GCF_001690815.1 Gilliamella sp. GillExp13
CGCCAAAATCAAATGAACTATTTGATAATGTAAAAGCGCTTTATTGGCAACATAAAGCCCGTTTAGGCGCACCAAGTCTAGTGCACGATATGAGAGAGAAAGGTTATGATATATCCGAAAGAACGGTCAGTTGAGTATTGCAAAAATTAGAATTACGCAGTAAAGCTGTGCGCAAATTTAAACCTAAGATGGCCCCCACGTTATCTTATAACACGTTGCCCAATACATTAGATAGGCAGTTTAATCCTAATAAACCCAATCAAGTTTGGTAATTGATATCACTTATATCAAAACGAGAGAAGGTTGGTTATACCGTTGTGTCATTATTGATTTATTTGGTCGAAAAGTAATTGGAAGTCAAACTAGTTCACCTATTGATAGGCATTTAGTTTGTAACACGCTCAAAAATGTTTTATTTTGTCGTCAATTTCCTAAAGGCGTCTTAATTCACAGTGACCGAGGAAGCCAATATTGTAGTGCTGCTTTTAAGCGATTAGTGTTACACCATGGGCTTAAGCAAAGTATGAGCTGAGCAGGCAATTGTTGGGATAATTGCGGGGGCAATATTACGATAAAGAAACCGGTTTACATTACAACACATTTCGGTATTATGACCCTAACTGCGGACGCTTCACCCAGCCCGACCCCATAGGCTTAGCTGGTGGTATTAATCTTTATCAGTATGCGCCTAATACCTTGACTTGGGTTGATCCATTTGGATTAATGAGTTGTAAGCCAAACCATCAGGCAGGAAAAAGTTATAAAAAATATGGACATGCTCGTAATCAACATGGTTCTCAAATTAATGCACAAAAATTAATTGACAGAGCAAAGAATCCAAAAGACCCTAGACCTATAGGGCATTTTAGTGATAACAGAATGATAGAAGAAGCGTTTGCTAAAGCACCCACTACACATGGAGTACATGATGTTAAAGTTTCACAACCATCAAAAGTGTATTATCCTGATGGAACTACAAAAACAACGGATATTGTAAGGGTAGTCATTAGAGACATACCTATTACAGCTTATCCCTATATTCCTGGAGATTAAAATGGAAACTATATTTGAGGTTAACTATCAAAATCCTATAGGCGATATTGATGATGATATCGATGATGAGCTAACCCCTTTCCAATATGCATTAGAAGAATTGAGAAGATATGCTGATCCAGAATTTTACATTAAACTGAAAGACAACTATAGAGTACATTTTTATATTTATGCAGATATAACATCGGCTTATGAAGACATAGTTAAATCTATCAAACGAGTGAAAAATAATTGGAAAGGCAAAGATGATATTTGGTTTTGTGAGCAAGGTTCTGATTTTTACTTCTATTACGACATTAAAGATAAAGGTGTAGAACTTGAATATAAGAAGGGACCAGATGTAGGCATATATAATGGAAAAATTCCGGATATGAAAATTTTTATCAGTAAATTAGAGTACGTACAGGTTTGGGAAACTTTATTTAAAGAATTATCTATGCTTATTGAAGTAAAACTTAATAAAAAAATTAATTTACCATTTTAGTAATGTTTAAAAGTACTTAATTGGTTAGGGAAACATAATGGATCGGCTACACTAATTAGTACCAGTTTTATAAGGTCATTGTTATGATAAACTAAAAATAAGAGAAGGTAACAACAATGGCAATCGATTCATCACGAAGAGCAAAACGTAGCTTTACTAACGAGTTCAAAAAACAAATGGTCATGCTATATCAAAATGGTAAAAAACGTGCGGATATCGTCGCAGAGTATGACCTCACCAAATCAGCATTAGATAATTGGATAATGCAGTACCAAACTACCGGCTCATTCATCGCAAAAGATAATCGTCGAACTGAAGATAACGAACTTATCGCGCTACGCAAAGAGAATAAACGCTTGTTAATGGAGAATGATATCCT
>NZ_LZHJ01000064.1:0-19426 GCF_001690815.1 Gilliamella sp. GillExp13
CTGTCAAATCTACACTGCTTACAGAAATGCTCGGCAGTTTATTAGAAACTATAGAGGCGGTACTAAAACTTGGGAACCATGGGTCGAGCAAATCACGAGCGGAAACTCAACTGTAGACAGTAATGGTTTTCTAAAAAAAGCATCTCCGATATTAAGATTATTTGCTAATGATAATATTGAGGAAGTTGGCGGTTTCAAAAAATCAGGTTGTGCTTTAGTGAATGATTTAGCAGCTGGTGTGACAGCTAAACGAATTGATATCGGTCATTACGAAATCAGCGGTAGTTTAGGCTTTGCAAAAGACGGTTGGTACATCACATTACCAGAAGACGCAAACGGCAATAAAAAATTCTTTGCTGAGTATTCAGTTGATGAAAACAATACCATTACAGTTAAAACGTACACTAAAAAGTTTGATTTTGAGAGCTGTCAAATTGTTGCAGGTGAACCAATTGACATAACTGAGGGACGCTGGATAGACATTCGATTAGAAATGCCCGTTATTGAAGTGATTGAAGTGATTGAAAATGAAGAGCCGATACCAAGCACGTTAAATCCAGTTATTATTAACAATGATGAAAACTAACTAACAAAACACACTATCAATCTTCAACTTACAATATTCAACAGCATCTTCTAACATCACAAAATCAGCAATATCATATAGCGTTTTTACTGTTTGATAGAACACATAATTGTGCTCGTCGTCGCTGTTGATAATGTAGCATTCGCCCGTAATTTCATTTTCGAAGTCTTCGGGCGTTTGACGTATGTAAATTGGTAGCGTGTAGTTTATTGTTATCATTTATCCAGATTTTGCATCAGAATAATTCTCATTATTTATTCGTTCTAATTCTGTGTTTATTCTAGATATAAAACTTTCATCTTTAATTATTGTCTTAAAGATTCTACTTCTTTTAAAAGTTATTGATGGCATAACAAGACAAGCTGCAATTCCTACCATAGTAAAAAATATAACTATTAATGATATTAATGTATTTTTGATTTCAAAAATAACAGAAAAATTTAATATTGCTATTATTGCTATAAAAAAATACCAAAAAATACATGATACTTTTTCATGCTTATCAAAAAGATTCAGACCAATTATTTTTTCATCTTTTATTTCAAAGTATCGACTAATCGCAGTTATATCAGATATATCTATAATATTTTCTCTGTCTGCATTCACCAGAGCTATTGCAATTTTTTCTTGATTATGAGTGTTTGCATTATAAAAACAGCATTCCTTCCACAATTTTTTCTTCCTAATATTATTTAGATAGTCTTTCTGATATTGTTTGAAATCTATACTTCCCATCTCATTAAAATATTTATCTAAATTATTGCTATAAAAATTAAAAGGAATTCTTTTGTACAAGAAAGCAATAATATCGAATATTTTCCCAAGTAATCCTTTTAAAAAAACACTAATGATATCCATAGTACAATCCTCTATATGTTATTTTGACGTATAAAAGTGAGTACATATTTGAGTACAGATTCAATTACATTTGAAATTAAAATAAATAATAAACAAAGTTATACATTAAAAGTTTCATAATCGTGGAAGTAAAAAGTTGGCTGTTCTTGGTTATTTTTCATTTTGTAACCATATATTTTATGTTTTCTGTAAAGAAACTCATAAATTTCATTATATATACTCAAAATAATCAGCTTCTTTTCCCCATTTTATATGGGGGGTTAGAATAATCTATTATTTACAAGATAGAAATTAATCAATTCAAAATTTTCAATGAAATCTATCATTACACAGAATAAACATTTTGAATGATTTAAAATGAGTATAATTTATTCTTAATTGGTTGGTGCACTTTCGATAATGTCGGCTAATTTTTCAAGTGTTAGCCTTAAAAATTTTGTCATAGCTTCCAACTCTATAGAATCCATTAAGTTTTTTACATATAACCCTAATTCAGTATCACCTTCAACAATCAAACGACGTTGAAAAAATAGCGTATCGGGATCTTGTCGTCTAGTTGCTATCATAATCAAATCATTAGCATTACCTATAAAGCTTACATCAGCAATTTCTTCTCGGCTAACAACTAATTTGTTATCGATTAAACTAACAAACCACACAAGTTCCAGATCAGTAACTTGAATTTTAAGCCAACGATTTTCTAAAAAATCCAGTTCACCATCTTCTAGAGAATGTTCAAATTGTAATTTCAATAATTGCTCTATGGTTTGTTTTTTGACATTAAAAGGAATGTATCGTAAGGTAAGCCCCAAAATATGGGGCGCTTTATTAACAAACTGTGAATGAATTTTGTTTAAAATTTGGCTTTTTGCTCCAATCATTTATGCATCCCCAGAAATCATTTTTTCATAAATATCCAAGTCGGTATTCAAATGCTCAAAAACCTCTTCACTAACCTCATTACGAACTTTCATTTGTAAAAGAGCAGTACGTTCTGCACCTATAGCAACTAAACGCATACGTCTTTCTAGATTTTCTGCTTCAAGAGATTTTTGTTCTAAATCTTTAAGGCCGGTTCTGCGCCTTAGCGAACCGATAACACGTGAGCCGACTTCATGAATAATTTCTTGATCTACTCGGTCTTCAGCTGTTTCTTGCAACAAATTATTTTGCATTTTTTCTAGGCTTACAATTGCCTCTTCAGCCATATGACCTTTTACAGTTAAAATTTCATTTGTTTGTTCTGAATTATCTAAAATAACACTACCTCGTAATAAGATAGGTAATATGATCACAGCAACAATCAATGAAATTAAAATAATACCTGCTGCAATAAAAACAAGTTGATAACGACCACTAATCGTCATTGGAATAGACAATACACCAGCTAAAGTGATGGCTCCTCGAACTCCTGCAAATGTTGAAATAAGCAGGTCTCGGTTTGAATAGGATCTGAATGCAAGAGGTCTTTTGGTTCCAAATGGCATTGTAGGCATATGCTTCATCGCCCATAACCAAGCAAATCGAGTTCCCATCAACACAGCAAAAACAAATAGAACAATTAAACATAATTGCCATACCTCAATCGAAGTGTCGATCTGGTTTTCAGCAAAAGTATTGTTAAGAATACTTGGTAATTGAATACCTAATAAAACGAATACAAAACCATTAAAGACAAACGTTAACATTGACCATGTGCTATCTGATTGCAAACGCGCAGTTAAAGGAGCATTTCGCATCATACCAGAATGATTAACCGTCATACCTGCGCTTACTGCTGCTAAAATACCAGAACAATGACATTCCTCAGCAATGATATAAGCGGCGAATGGTAGTAAAAATAGTAATACTATTTGAATAGCGGGATCATTGTGAGTTAGCTGATTTATTTTACGCAAAATACGTGCATATAACCAAGTAAATAAAACGCCAATAGCCAAGCCACCAATAGCAACTATAAAAAATTGTACGCTAACATCAAAGATGTTAAATACTGCATCACCAACTGCAATAGCAATAGCAAAATTCAAAGACACCAGACCTGAAGCATCATTCATTAATGCTTCACCTTCAATGATTTCCATCTTCTCTTTTTCGATACGGCCTTTACCAACAATTCCACCTAATGCAACTGCATCGGTTGGAGATAATACAGCAGCTAAAGCTAAACCTGCTGCTAATTCAACATTTGGTAATATCCAATGCAGAATATAACCTAATGCTATAATAGAGATAACAACTAAAACTAAAGCCAATCCGACAATTTCTCTACCATTGTATATGAAGTCTTTTACTGATGTTTTGCGTCCATCAGCAAAAAGTAAAGGAGGAATAAATAAAACAAGAAATAGTTTTGGATCAAATTCTACATAAACATTAAATGCCGCCAATATGCAACCTAATAATATTTGCATTAGAGGTAGTGGAATTTGAATTGGTAACATTTTAACAACGACACCAGAAAGTGATACAATTAACACCAAAAGTAAAATTATTGAAAAAAGTTCCATAGCTTGTCTTTTATTTATCCTATAATCTTATTGTTTGCATTGATTATATCGGATCTTTAGTTAAATTTCAGGTGAAAATTTCATGGATTTATCTAAATTTTGCTCAGATACAATTTATTAATCAAAAAACGGTGGTATAATTGAAAGGTATTTTGAATGGAAAATTGGCAAAGAGCATTTATACTACATACTCGTTCTTATACTGAAACTAGTTTATTAGTCGATCTATTTGTTGAAAATATCGGAAAAGTAAAGGTATTAGCTAAAGGTGCTAAACGAAAAAGCTCTGCCTTGAAAGGTATGTTGCAACCTTTTACTCCACTTATTGTGCAATACTCAGGCCAAGGTGAAATAAAAACATTGCGTCAGGTTGAAGCTATGTCGCTTGCATTGCCATTGGTATCTGTTTTTTTGTATAGCGCATTTTATTTAAATGAACTATTACATCGAGTTTTAGTTGCAGAAGCAGAATTGCCAACTCTTTTTGATGATTATCTAAAAAGTCTGCAACAATTAGCCCAACAGGTTCCTGCTGAAAATGTGTTGCGAGCTTTTGAATTATCGTTATTAGAAAATTTAGGATATCACGTTGATTTTTTTCACTGCTGTGTAACTGGCGATGACATTGTTAAATCGATGCATTATCAATATCAATCGGAAAAAGGATTTATCAGTAGTTTATTACAAAATAGCATCAGCTTTACTGGCGAGCAAGTTTTAGCTTTAGGGAAACGTCAATTTGATAATATCGATACGTTAAAAGCAGCTAAACGCTTTACTAGGATGGCGTTGAAACCTTATGTAGGATCAAAACCATTCAAAAGCAGAGAGCTATTTCTAAAAATTTAGTTTTGCTAATTTGGCTGCTCGATTTAAAAGAGTTATTAAATTCATTTCGATGTTGAATTAAGCAATATATCAAGCTGATTAGCAAATTTTTCTCGGTCTTTGCTGGAAAATGGAGCTGAACCTTTAGATTGTATTCCACTTGCTCGCATGGTTTCCATAAAATCTCTCATAATTAATCGTTCTTTAATGATATCTAGTGTATATTGTTCACCTCGTGGCGTTAGTACTAATGCATTTTTATTTAAAACTTCGGATGCAAGTGGAATGTCTGAAGTAATAACTAAATCATTTTTTTGAACCAACTCAATTATTTTCCTATCTGCTACATCAAATCCTTTTTCAACTAATAAAGTTTTAATATAAGGTGACAAAGGGATAGTTAAACATTGATTTGCAATTAATGTTGTATTTATTGCTTTTCGATTTGCAACTCGATATAAAATTTCTTTAATTGGGTTAGGGCAAGCATCAGCATCAATCCAAATATTCATAGCACATACATTCATATAATAAGCAATCAATAGTTAATGATTATAACTTTTGTTGGATAAAAGCAACTATTTATTTTTTGTAAAGATGTTTCAGGTAAATATGTGTTTTAGTATATTCATTAAATTTATTAAGCTTCACATGAATATGGTTTTTTCTATTTTAAATCTAGATGATAAGTGGTAATATATTCGACCTATTTTTTAAGTAAGCAAGTGCGCTTTCGTGTGGCGCACCACTGTTATAAGGATTTGCTATGCCAATTATTACTCTTCCTGACGGAAACCAACGTCAATTCGATAAACCCGTTACTGTTTTAGAAGTTGCTCAAAGTATTGGAGCAGGTCTTGCTAAAGCTTGTATAGCTGGGCGTGTAAATGGCGTGCGTAAAGATGCCTGTGATGTCATTGATCAAGATGCAACATTAGCCATCATTACAGCCAAAGATGAAGATGGACTCGAAATTATCCGTCATTCTTGTGCACATTTATTAGGTCACGCAATTAAACAACTATGGCCTAATACACAAATGGCTATTGGTCCAACAATTGATAATGGTTTTTATTATGATGTTGATTTAGATCACTCTTTAACTCAGGAAGACCTTGATGCATTAGAAAAACGCATGCATGAATTGGCTAAAAAAAATTATGAAGTAAAAAAAGAAGTGGTTAGTTGGGAGCGCGCTAGAGAAGTTTTTTGGGAGCGACATGAACCATATAAAATTGCTATTTTAGATGAAAATATTCCAAAAGATTCAAAACCAGCACTTTATCATCACGAAGAATATATTGATATGTGTCGTGGACCACATGTACCTAATATGCGTTTTTGCTATCATTTTAAATTGCAAAAAATTGCTGGAGCTTATTGGCGCGGTAACAGTGATAATAAAATGTTACAACGTATTTATGGAACAGCATGGGCAGATAAAAAACAACTTGATAGCTATTTACAATTTTTAGAAGAAGCCGCTAAACGAGATCATCGTAAAATTGGTAAGCAACTAGATCTTTATCATATGCAAGAAGAGGCGCCTGGTATGGTGTTTTGGCATAATGATGGTTGGATTATCTTTCGTGAACTTGAGGTTTTTGTTCGCACTAAATTGAAAGAATACGATTATCAAGAAGTAAAAGGTCCATTTATGATGGATCGTGTTTTGTGGGAAAAAACAGGTCACTGGGGTAATTATAAAGAGTTAATGTTTGTTACTTCTTCTGAAAATCGTGAATATTGTATTAAACCAATGAACTGTCCAGGGCACGTGCAAATTTTCAATCAAGGCTTAAAATCTTATCGTGATTTACCATTACGTATGGCGGAATTTGGTAGTTGCCATCGTAATGAACCTTCAGGATCTTTACATGGTTTGATGCGAGTTCGAGGTTTTACACAAGATGATGCACATATCTTTTGTACTGAAGATCAAATTCGCAGTGAAGTAAATAGCTGCATCAAAATGGTTTATGATACTTATAGTACTTTCGGTTTTAATGATATTACTGTTAAGTTATCAACCCGTCCTGAAAAACGAATTGGTAAAGATGAAACTTGGGATCTTGCTGAAAAAGATTTAGCTGAATGTTTAACTAAAAATGGCATTGAATTTGAATATTTACCAGGTGAAGGCGCTTTTTATGGTCCCAAAATAGAGTTTACTCTGCATGACTGTTTAGGTAGAGCATGGCAATGCGGTACAGTTCAGCTTGATTTTATGCTACCTGAACGTTTAGATGCGACTTATGTAGGTGAAGATAATGAACGTCATGTCCCAGTTATGATTCATAGAGCTATTTTAGGTTCTATGGAGCGTTTTATGGGTATCTTGACTGAAAACTGTGCAGGTTTTTTCCCTACTTGGCTTGCTCCATTGCAAGTTGCAGTAATTAACATTACCGATAATCAAGCTGAATATGCCAAACAATTAACCGCACAATTACAAAAAGTTGGCATTAGAGCAAAAGCGGACTTGAGAAATGAGAAAATAGGGTTTAAAATTCGCGAGCATACTCTAAAACGTGTTCCTTATATGTTTGTTTGTGGAGACAAAGAAATGGAATCAGGAACAATTTCAGTTCGAACTCGTCAAGGTAAAGATCTTGGTAGCTTTGAAGTGAAACATGTTATAGAATTGTTGCTTAACGAAATTCATAGTCGTTCATTAGAACAAATGAATTAATGATAAATTAATTTGGAGGAATGAGATATTAAAGTCAGTAAACGAATTCAGTCAACACGAGCACATAAAATCAATGATGAAATTACAGCTCGTGAGGTGAGGTTAACCGGCGTCGATGGTGAGCAGCTCGGTATAGTAAGCTTAGATGAAGCTTTAAAACAAGCTGAAGAAGCAACTTTAGATTTAGTTGAAATAAGCCCTAATGCAGAGCCACCTGTTTGTCGAATTATGGATTATGGCAAGTTCCTCTATGAAAAGAGTAAAGCAACAAAAGAGCAGAAGAAGAAGCAAAAGGTTGTTCAGGTTAAGGAAATTAAGTTCCGACCTGGTACAGACGAAGGCGACTATCAGGTAAAACTCCGCAGCCTGATTCGCTTTCTTGAAGATGGCGATAAAGCTAAAGTAACGTTACGTTTTCGTGGTCGTGAAATGGCTCACCAACAGTTAGGTTCTGAAATGCTTGATCGTATTAAAAAGGATTTAGCTGATTTGGCGGTTATTGAATCTTATCCAACTAAGATTGAAGGTCGACAAATGATTATGGTGCTAGCGCCGAAGAAGAAATAATGGTTCAACAAGCTAGATTTTGATACTATTGAAAACTACACCATTATTTTGTTTTTATTAACAATGCGAAGTGGAAATTAATAAAATGCCTAAAATTAAAACTGTAAAAGGCGCAGCAAAGCGCTTTAAAAAAACAGCTTCTGGTGGCTTTAAGCATAAGCAAGCTAACAAGAGTCATATCCTAACTAAAAAATCAACTAAGCGTAAACGTCATTTACGTGGTTTGACTACTGTGTCAAAAGGCGATTTAGGTTTAGTTACTGCGTGTGTTCCATACGTTTAAGTTTTGATTAATTATTAGAGGATATAGTTTATGGCTCGTGTTAAACGTGGTGTTATTGCTCGTGCACGTCACAAGAAAATTTTAAAACAAGCAAAAGGTTATTATGGAGCTCGTTCACGTGTATATCGTGTTGCTTTCCAAGCTGTAATTAAAGCTGGACAATATGCTTACCGTGACCGTCGCCAACGTAAACGTCAATTCCGTCAATTATGGATTGTTCGTATCAATGCTGCAGCTCGTCAATGCGGTCTTTCTTATAGCCGATTTATCAATGGTTTAAAGAAAGCGTCAATTGAAATTGATCGTAAGATCTTAGCTGATATTGCTGTATTTGACAAAAATGCATTTGCTGCATTAGTTGAAAAAGCAAAAGCAGCACTATAATAGCTTTATAAAAGCCGAGTTATCTCGGCTTTTATCATTCAATTTTAATATGTTAAGGGTAAATTTATTATGAATATAGTTATTTTTTGTTTCTTTTTTGGTTTCTTTAGCAATACTAACTCGTGAGGCAAAGAAAAAACAAAAAATAATTATAAAAGCCTCAAAAGAGGCTTTTTTTATGCAATAAACACAATAAGCAGGAGAACTGTATGTCTCAATTAGTTGAACTGGTGAATAACGCCAAATCCGCTATTGAAAGTGCTAATGATATTAATTCGATCGAACAAATTCGAGTGGAATATTTTGGTAAAAAAGGCTATTTTACAATGCAAATGGCTTCTTTACGTGATGTTCCTGCCGATGAACGTCCATCTGTGGGTCAAAAAATCAATGATGCAAAGCAAGAAGTTGTTCAGCTATTAAATCAAAAGCGCAATTATTTAGAGCGTCAGGCTCTTAATGCAAAACTAGCCAATGAAACAATTGATATTACATTGCCTGGCAACTCACTTGAACTAGGCGGATTACATCCAGTTACAAAAACAATTAATCGATTAGTTGATTTTTTTGGTGAACTGGGTTTTGTTGTTGAAACCGGTCCAGAAATAGAAGATGACTACCATAATTTTGATGCATTAAATATTCCTGCTCATCATCCTGCTCGTGCAGATCATGATACATTTTGGTTTGATGCAAAACGCTTATTAAGAACGCAAACTTCAACAGTACAAATTCGCACAATGGAAAATCAAAAACCACCCATTCGAATAATTGCTCCTGGAAGAACATATCGAAATGATTATGACCAAACACACACACCAATGTTCCATCAAATGGAAGGTTTGCTGGTTGATAAAGATATCAGTTTTACACATTTAAAAGGGTTATTGCATGATTTTCTACACTGCTTTTTTGAAGATAATATGGAAATACGCTTTAGGCCGGGTTACTTTCCATTTACAGAACCATCGGCTGAAGTTGATATTAAAGCTAAAAATGGTAAATGGCTAGAAGTCTTAGGCTGCGGAATGGTTCATCCTAATGTATTACGTAATGTAGGCATTGATCCTGAAGTTTATAGTGGTTTTGCATTTGGTATGGGGATAGAACGATTAACTATGTTACGTTACAGTGTCACTGATTTGCGTTCTTTCTTTGAAAATGATTTACGTTTTTTAAAGCAATTTAATTAATTCTGGAGATCAAAACATGAAATTTAGTGAAAGTTGGCTACGTGAATGGATCAATCCAGAAATTAGTAGCGAAACGCTAGCTGATCAATTAACAATGGCTGGTTTAGAAGTTGATGATGTCGAAAAAGTAGCAGGTGACTTTACAGGTGTTGTTATTGGTAAAGTAGTTGAATGTAAGCAGCACCCGAATGCTGATAAACTTCGTGTAACAAAAGTTGATATAGGTAAAGAAGAATTACTTGATATCGTTTGTGGCGCGCCAAACTGCCGACAAGGTTTGACTGTTGCATGTGCTACAGTGGGAGCTGTTTTACCAGGTAATTTTAAAATCAAATCAGCTAAGTTACGAGGAGAACCATCAGAAGGCATGCTATGTTCATACTCAGAACTGGGGATTGCTGATGAACATAATGGTATTATTGAATTACCTGATGATGCTCCTTTGGGACGAGATATTCGTGAATATTTAAATTTAAACGATGTCACAATTGATATTAGTGTAACACCTAATAGGGCTGATTGCTTTGGTATTGTTGGGATTGCTAGAGATATTTCTGCAGTTAACAATATTCCAATGCAAGCACTTAAAGTTAACAGTGTACAGGCAACAATTTCCGACACAGTATCAATAAAAATAGATGAACCCACAGCATCACCTCGCTATTTGGGTAGGGTAATTAAAAATATTAATGTTAATGCTCAAACGCCACTATGGATGAAAGAAAAATTGCGTCGTGGTGGAATTCGTTCAATCGATGCCGTTGTTGATATAACTAATTTTGTATTATTAGAAATTGGCCATCCAATGCATGCATTTGATTTATCGCAGATTGAAAAGGGCATAATTGTTCGTTATGCACGCAAAGATGAAAAACTGACTTTACTTAATGGTAATGACGTTAAACTTAATGATAAAACTTTAGTAATTGCCGATCACCAAAAAATCTTAGCGCTAGCGGGGATTATGGGTGGTGAAAAATCTGGTGTAACACAAACAACCAAAGATATATTTCTTGAAGCAGCATTCTTCAACCCATTAGTTATAACAGGTAAAGCACGTGAATACGGTTTACATACAGAAGCGTCACACCGCTATGAACGAGGAGTTGATCCTTTCTTACAATTTACAGCAATGGAACGAGCAAGCCAATTATTAATTGATATTTGTGGTGGAGAAGCAGGTCCAGTTATTGATGTGACACATGAAGCTGAACTTCCTGCACAAGCAACTATCCAATTGCGACGTAATAAAATTGATCGCATTATTGGCTATACAATCGAAACACAAAAGATTACCGATATTTTAATTAGACTCGGTTGTGAAGTTGAATATAAAGACAATGTTTGGATTGTAAAATCACCAAGTTGGCGTTTTGATTTGCAAATTGAAGAAGATTTAGTTGAGGAAGTTGCCCGTATTTACGGATATAACAATATCCCAAATGCCAATTTGAAAATTGAATCAGTAATGAAACCGAAACCAGAAAGTCAAATCCCATTACGTAGAGTTAAGGATTTATTGGTCGATAGAGGGTATCAAGAAGCAGTGACATATAGCTTTGTTGATCCAAAAGTTCAGCAAATATTATATCCTGAATATCCAGAAATCAAATTACCTAACCCAATTTCAAGTGAAATGTCAGTTATGCGTTTATCACTTTGGTCTGGGTTATTAGATGTGATACTATATAACCAAAATCGTCAGCAAACGCGTGCCCGATTATTTGAAACTGGTTTGCGTTTTATTCCTGATGAAAATTGTGAATTTGGTGTACGTCAGGAGTTAATGTTAGCTGGTATTGTTACTGGTAATTTATACGAAGAACACTGGCAACTCCCTAAAAAGAATGTAGATTTTTATGACCTTAAAGGTGATCTTGAGTCAATTTTTTCTCTTTTTGGTGTGGGTGATCGAATACAGTTTAAAAAATCTGAACTTCCAGCTTTACATCCTGGACAAAGCGCAGCAATTTATTTAAATGATGAGTTGTTAGGTCATTTAGGAGTCTTGCATCCAGAAATTGAAAAAAAATTATCTTTAAATAGTAAAACGCTTGTTTTTGAAATAAATTTAGCTAAAATTAGTAAAAAAGAATTACCTGTAGCTCGAAATTTATCCAAATATCCGACAAATAAACGTGATATAGCAATTGTTGTTTCAAATACAATACCAGCAGCGGATATTATTCTAGAGTGTAAAAAAGCAGGTGGAGAGCAACTTATTAAAGTGACTCTTTTTGATGTGTATCAAGGTGAAAATATCAAAGAAGATCAAAAAAGCATTGCTATTAGTTTGATTTTACAAGATAAATCACGTACGCTTGAAGAAGAAGAGATAACTAACATTGTAAGCAAATGCGTTACTGCATTACAAAATCGTTTTAAAGCCCTATTAAGAGAATAATAATATGACATTAACTAAAGCTGATATTGCAGATCGTCTTGCCGAAAAATTTAATATTGATCGACAAGAATCTAAAATCCTTGTAGAGCTATTTTTTGAAGAGATTCGAGTGGCTTTAGAAAAAGGAGAACCAGTTAAATTATCTGGATTTGGTAATTTTACAGTACGTAATAAAAATTCACGTCCAGGTAGAAACCCAAAAACAGGTGAAAGTGTTGATATTTCAGCTCGTAGAGTTGTTACATTCAGACCAGGTATAAAATTCAGAGAGCGCGTTGAGAAAAATTTAGTAATCTAATTTCTGAATTAAGTATTATCATTTCAAATAATGGCTTTTCTTTTGATATAACATCTAAGGAAAGCCAAACAGCTATTTCAAACTAAAAAATAGTTGTAAAAAATTAATAATTCAAGCATAATACTCCCGCTTCAATGGAGGCTCTATGGGTTCTCTTGCAACATTTTTTGCTCACTAGGTCAGGTTCGGAAGGAAGCAGCCAAAGTAAAATATATGTGTGTGAGATGTAGCTGATAGGGTCTCCTCCAATGCATGTTTACAGTAAATTTACTAATTTTTTAATTATAAATGAATTTAAATATATTTATAATTAAAATACATATATGAATTTGTAATCCAAAACACTTTAAAAATATATAATAAATTGATGAATAAGGAAATTATTTTGAAATTACCGTCACTTCTTCCAATAACGCTAGCAATTATTTTAAGTGGTTGTACTGTTTTGCCTCATTCAGGACCAAATTTTTCATCTATAAAAAATATAAATAAACAACATGCTGAATTAGATAAAATTTATAATAAAGTAAAAATTGTTAATTTAAATATTTCACCTGATTCTATAAAAGAAGCGCAAACTAATTTATTTAACTTTACAAAGTTTATTAATGAAAGAGATAGCCAAGATAAAAAAGTTGATAATATAGGTAAAGGCGATAGTATAAAGATTTCTGTAATTGAAACTCCTCCAGCAATATTGTTTGTAGGTTCAGGTGATACAGGTGCGCCAAAAACTGGATTAACTGAATTACCAATAGTAGTTGTTGATTCTAAAGGGTTTATTTCTTTGCCGTTTGTTGGAAATGTAAAAGTTGCTAATAAAACTCCCATGCAGCTACAAAAAGAAATAATTGAAAAATTATCTGGAATTGCAAATAGACCCCAAGTAATTGTCACTGTTTTAGAAAAACGTTCTTCAAATGTTACAGTTATTGGTGATAAATTTAGTGGTAAAATGTCTATAACAGCTAAGGGAGAGCGTTTATTAGATGCTGTTACCATGTTAGGTAGCAATATGTATGATATTAAAGATACTTTAATACAAGTCACTAGGAATAATCAAGTTAATAAAATTCCATTAAGTTTAGTATTATCTAATCCTAAATTTAATATTCATCTTCAAAAAGATGATGTTATTACTTTGATTAATAAGCCTAGTTTTTTTATTTCTATGGGGGCAATAGGATCAAAAGAAGTCAGATTTGAAGCTGTTGGAATTAATTTGTCACAAGCATTAGCTCGTATTGGTGGTTTACGAGATAGTCAATCTGATGCCCGAGGTGTTTTTGTGTTTAGATATCAAGACACTTTGTCGATAGATAATAAGAAAGAGCTTGTACCAACGGTTTACCAAATAGATTTAAATAATCCTAATTCATTCTTCATAATGAAGAATTTCCAAATTAAGAATAATGATATTGTTTATGTTGCATCTGCACCAATTTTAGAACTACAAAAATTCTTATATGCGATTTTCTCACCAGGTGTTGGAGTTGTTAATCAAATTAATCAGATAAGTGAATAAGTTTTTAATTATTGCACTCGTGAGATTTTATGTTTTTAAATTTTAAAAGAAAAAAAAGTTGGTTATTACATCTAATTGTATCATTACCAACTTTATTATCGATAATTTATTTTGGATTAATTGCTGAAAATATTTATACATCTGAGGCAACATATATTATACGTTCTTCGGATACTCAATCATCATTAGGGGGGCTGGGAAGTTTTTTTTCAAAAGTTGGAATTTCACGCTCTAATGATGATTCATATGTTGTTTTGTCATATATAAAATCTAGAGATGCTCTATCATCTGTTGAAAAAGTTCTACCAGTACAAGAGTGGTATACCCAAAAAGGCGATATAATATCTCGATTTAATGGATTTAATCTTGATTCGTATAATAAAAAAGAATATTTTTATCGGTACATGAGCAATATGATAGATGTCAATTTTGACAGTTCTACAGGTATTGCTACAATTACTGTAAATGCTTTTGATATGCAAGATGCATTCAAAATAAATGAACAATTATTAAAACAAGCTGAAGGTTTTGTAAACCAAATAAATTTGCGAGCCAAACAAGATCTCATAACCGCATCGCTAGCAGAACTGAAAAATGCTGAATCACAGATGAAGAAAGAAGCTCAAGCTCTAGCAAGATTTCAAAGAAATAAAAATAGAGATGCTAATTTAGCTGAATATCAGCAGATATTAATTAATAATACGATTGCTAAACAACAATTTGAGGCAGCCACATTATCACTACGTAATGCTCAGGTGGAAATAACTAAAAAGCAACTTTATCTAGAACGGATAGAGCAACCGAGTATATCAGATGTATCATTTAAACCTGCACGCATTTATAATATCATCGCAACTTTTATAATTAGCTTTTTAGTGTATGGTATTATTAAATTACTTTCAGCTGGTATAAGAGAACATAAAGATTAATGACAGAAGTAATTATTAAAACATCATTTATGCGTTCATTAAAGATACAAATTAATGTATTGAATGCTTTAATTTTAAGGGAAATAATTACTCGTTATGGACGCAATAATATCGGTTTTTTATGGTTATTTGTTGAACCTATGTCGTTAACGTTGCTAATAAGTTTAATGTGGTTTTTTTTTAAAATAAATTCTGTATCCAATCTTAATATTATTGCATTTGTATTAACAGGCTATCCAATGGTAATGATGTGGCGTAATGCTTCATCTCGAGCAAAAGGTTCAGTAACTGCCAATAAAGCATTGTTATATCATCGTAATATCAAAATTTTAGATCTAGTCTATGCACGTGTATTTCTTGAAATAATTGGGGCAAGTGCCGCTCAAGTTTTTGTTATATCAATTTTTATTTTTGCTGGACTAATTGCTATACCTTATGATCCTTTTTATATGCTATGTGCTTGGGGCTTGATGTGTTGGTTTTCTCTAGGGTTAGGTTTAATCATTTTTGTTTTATCTGCCAAATATGCAGCCTTTGATAAAATGTGGGGTACTTTAAGTTTTATCCTGATGCCTTTATCTGGAGCTTTCTTTTGGGTTGAGACTTTTCCTCATGAAATTCAAAAGTTATTGCTTTATATTCCACCAATTAATGGAACAGAAATGTTTAGAGCAGGTTATTTCGGCCCCTCAACTATAACACATCAAAATGTAAGTTATTTGCTTTTTTGTAATATAGTTTTGTTATTTGTGGGATTAACTATGGTAAAAATTAATGAGAATTATATTCTTGAGGATAATTGATGATTATTGTTAAAAATGTAGGTAAACAGTACTCAACAAGAAAAGGATATAAAACAGTCCTTAATAATATCAATTTTTCTTTACATAGAGGCGAAAAAATTGGAATTTTGGGGCGTAATGGTGCGGGTAAATCTACACTAATTAAACTTCTGAGTGAAATAGAAAAACCAACCACAGGTTCAATAATAAGAAATATGTCAATTTCTTGGCCATTAGCTTTTTCTGGTGCTTTTCAAGGTAGTTTGACGGGAATGGATAATTTAAGATTTATTTGTCGAATTTATGGATGTAATATTGAAAAAATGAAAGAATACGTTGAAAACTTTGCGGAATTAGGCGATTATTTATACGAACCAATAAAAAAATACTCTTCTGGCATGAAAGCTCGTTTAGCTTTTGCGTTGTCATTGTCAATTGAGTTTGATTGTTATTTAATTGATGAAGTGATTGCTGTTGGTGACTCTAGATTTACAGAAAAATGTAAAACAGAATTATTTGAAAATAAAAAAGATCGAGCTCTCATTCTAGTTTCACATAATATAAATGCTATACAAAATTATTGTGATAAAGCTATGGTGCTTGATGCTGGTTACTTATATCAATTTGATACAATTGAACAAGCTTATATTTACCATAATAAACAACAAAAAATTACATAAGCTTATTATTAATAGAATTCTAAATGAAAAATGTTCTGGTCTTTTCAAAAAAAATCCTAACAATAAAAAGTATTAATCACTTTTTTTCTGATCTGTCGTTTAGTAAAAAAAAGACTAAAAAGAAAATTGATGCAGTTGCAGGGTGGGGATATCGTCCAACAACAATAAAAGCTAGGACATATGCAAATAAACATTTACTACCATTTATTGCTCTTGAAGATGGATTTTTACGCTCTATTGGTTTAGGTCTAGAAGGCTATCCTCCACTATCACTTATTGCTGATAGTATTGGCATTTATTATGATTCTAGAAAACCATCAGAATTAGAAATGTTAATTAAAGATAAAACGAATTTAAATCAATATATAAATGAAGCAACCTTTGCATTAAAATTAATTATTGAGGCGCAGTTATCAAAATATAATCATGCACCTGATTTTTGTGGTTTCGAGGATAAAACCAATAATAAAAATAAAAAAGTATTAGTTATCGATCAAACATTTGGAGATATGGCTGTCGAGCTAGGTGGAGCAAATCAACAAACTTTTATATCAATGCTAAATTGTGCAGTTAATGAGAACCCTCTTTCAACAATTTATGTAAAAACCCATACAGATGTAATTAATGGATACAAGAAAGGTTATTTAACTCAAATAGCTAACCAAAAATCAATCATGTTATTTAGTGAAGATGTCAACTCTCTTTCATTGCTTAAACATTTTGATAAAGTGTATGTCGTTACATCGCATATGGGATTTGAAGCACTTTTATTGGGTAAACAGGTTATTACCTTTGGTTTACCTTGGTATGCTGGTTGGGGTGTCACTGATGATCGACATAAAAATATAAAACATTTACGAGCAAATGGTAGAAGAACTCAAGCCACAATCTTAGAGCTGTTTATTGCAAGCTACATATTATATTGTAAATACATTAATCCTTATACAGGAAAAAAGGGAACTATTTTTGATGTTATTGACTATTTAATCAAAATCAAAACACTCAATAATAAACTTAGAGGTACGATTAACTTAGTTGGATTTTCATTCTGGAAGAAACAAGTACTGTTACCTTATTTAAGGCTACCTTCTGTAAAATGTCGTTTTTTTTCAGTGGGTAAATATATAAAAATTCTTAATGACAAAGATGCAAAGAACGAACTTAAAACTGAGAAATTATTAATATGGGGGCAAGGGAAAAAAGGGTTACTTCCAATTATTAACAGTATGAATCCATTTCGTATTGAGGACGGCTTTATCCGCTCTATTGGTTTAGGATCCAATCTAGTTATGCCATATTCATTGGTTATTGATAAACTAGGTATTTATTTTAATTCCCAAAATATTAGTGAATTAGAGTTTTTATTAGCAAATAAAAAAGTCACTAAAAAGGAAAAAGAAAAAGCTAGCTCACTACAAAACTTACTAATTGTAACTAAATTAGGTAAATACAATGTTGGTAAGAAAATGAATATTAGGCCTATTGAAAATAAAGAAAAAATCATTTTAATACCTGGACAGGTTGAGGATGACGCATCTATTTTATATGGTTCTCCTATTATAAAAACAAATTTAGAATTAATAAAAGCTGTTAGACAAAATAATCCAGACGATTATATTGTTTATAAACCTCACCCAGATGTTTTAAGTGGTAATCGAAAAGGCGAAGTTGATATATTAGAAATAAAAAAATATGTTGATAATATTATTGAATTTGTTGATATTATCGATTGTATTGAGCAAGTTGATGAAATCCATACAATTACTTCATTAGCAGGTTTTGAAGCTTTAATCAGAAATAAACTAGTAGTGTGTTATGGGCAACCATTTTACTCTGGCTGGGGATTAACAATCGATATATATCCTAATGTTAGAAGAAATAGGTCATTAACAATCCATGAACTAATTTATATAGTTATGTATGATTATCCTATTTATATTCATCCTGATTCTTTAAAATTTACCGATCCAGAAACTTTAATAAATTATTTAAATAATAAAAAATTAAAAGCTTCAAGAGAAATTAAACAGGTTTGGTTAAAAAAACAATTTAACAAGTTAAAACAAATTGTTTTTCTTATTTATAAATTAAATAAAATTAAATAGTTATATTTTTGTTTTAGGAGAAAATAGAGCTATTTACACTCATAAACAAAATAATCCACTAAAATCTTATAAGGCGTTTGTAAATACCCGAAACTTAGTACTACACAACTAACGTAGAAAATTAAGCAACCTGTTTAGTGTTTTGTATTCAATCGGTGTCATGTTATTTAATGCCTCAATGCGATCTTTCGGTGTTATAAATCGTTAACCATTCTTTGGTTATTCTCTTTGCTTGCGCTAAGTTATTAAAAAGATATAAATCAAGTACTTCAGTACGATAGGTACGATTAAATCGTTTAATATAGCCATTTTGATATGGGCTACCTAGCTCCATATAATTTAGCCCAGTTGGTAAAGGTTTTTCCTGTAAATTCAGACCTGTAACTCTCCCCTAAAATAGTACAGCAAAAAAGTAGAAAATTCTCTATGATAAAAGTAAAAGGGGATTTAATGATGAAAAAAATGACTGAACATCAAATCGTCGCTATTTTAAAAGAAGCTGAAGCAGGTATTCCTGTCAAGGAACTCTGCCGTAAATATGGTATGGGTAATTCAACTTTTTATAAATGGCGGGAAAAATACGGCGGCATGGAAACTTCGGATATCAAACGCTTAAAAGAGCTGGAGGCTGAAAACCGCAAACTTAAGCAGATGTTTGCCGAGCTGAGCTTAAAATCACAGCTTCAGGAAGAAATCATAAAAAAGCTTTAGTGCCCACAAAGGCCCGTAAAACGTGGGCACAGCAACTACAACAAAATCATTCTGTTACTATAGCTATGAGCTGCGCTATCGTTGGCTTAAG